>CP009417.1:301535-603070 GCA_000818095.1 Jeotgalibacillus malaysiensis | reverse complement strand
TTAAAGGGTTGAGCTTTTTTTAATTGCCGTTCATCCAATCATCGTAGCCGGTAGAACGGAATTCCGGAACCCCATCTAAAAAGCTTACTCCAGCGTCAGTGAATTGTTCACGTGTAAAAATTTCAGAGACATTTTTCAAAAACCTTTCATATGGATAGTCATTATTCACGGAGTGATATACTTTCTTATCCGGAATCGAATAAATCGCATACTCTCCTTGCATCCCGTCATCTATCGAATAGATGTTGTAGAGCAATACATCTACACCTCTTTCCCCCACTAACACATATAAGTTAAACGATTCACCCTTCTTTCCATACTCACGAATGACTTCTTCCGCTGTCTTCCCCTGATATTCTCCATTGAACTCAGAGACCGCTGTTAACACCTGTTTACAAATAATCATCATGATTCTCCTTTGTTGTTTTTCTATATTCTAGTCACAACATCTACGCTTAATAATGCAGTTATCTAATCAAATTTATTGAATCGGCTCTTTCACATAAAAAGCCGAATGTCCCAGTTCCTGCAGGCGTTTGACTTCTTTCATGGCGTCCACCTCATCCATCCAAATGTTCACCAGTTCATTGACCACAAATCGCTCAAAACGAATTTTTCTTAATACAACATATACCATTGTTATCCCCCTCCTTTTTTGCACAAAAAAAATCCCCTGTATTCGTTTTAGGAATACAAGGGTCAACAGGTATAAAGCAATTGGATAACATCGGACAAGGATGACAAGTCCATTGTCTCGATGATACCACACACATTTTCACACAGAGTACGACCGACAAAAATCGTACACCAGATGTTTATAACATGCTTTATTGTAGACCGAAGCCCCCTGTTCTATTCCAAAATTATTTGAAAATTATTTCAATAACATCAAAACACTTTGGTGATTCTTCATTCCCTGAGAAAGCATCGCCATCGACGCTTCCGCAAGCATTTGATGTTTCGCAAGCTCCATTGTTTCTTTTGCTACATCCACGTCCCTTAAACGAGAATCTGCTTTTGATAAGATTTCTGATTTATTTTCGAGGTTTTTCTCTGCAACTTCAAGGCGACTGTATTTCGCTCCAATCGAGCCTCTTTCACTTGAAATAGCTTTCATTGCATCCGAAGTGACGGACAAAAGGTTCTCCATGGATTCCTTTGAAGAAATAGCTTGTTTCTTTCCAATTTTAAAGTCGTCAAGAACATAGAATTTTCCATCCGCCCCATTTCCCCCAAAACCATCTGTCATGAAATATCCGAGAGCAACGAAGGTCGAACGTCCGGTTTCACTGGTTGTAATATGATAGGCACCATTTCCATCAAACAACGTCTTTCCGTTGTAATTCGCTCTTTTGTTGATTTCGTTGAGCTCTTCTACCAATGAATGAACTTCTTTCCCCATTTCAATCCGGTCATCATCCGTAATCGTATCAGATGAGCCTTTAACCGCTAATTCATTTAGGCGTTTTAAGATATCGTGAGACAGTTCCATTGTCTTATCTGCCATATCAAGCAGACTCTTGCCTTCTTGAATATTCTTTGAGGCTTGTTCCATTCCCGAAATCTGTGAACGCATACGTTCGGATTGAATCAATCCAGATGGGTCACTTGAAGCTTTTGCCATACGGTCTCCCGTAGCGATTCTCTCCATTGTTTTTTGAGCGGACAGCAAGTGTTTTTGGTAACTTGCATATAAAAGCTGGTTATTTTGAATTTGCATCATGTCATCCCCTTTAGTGTTTTTCTTACTCTAGTAAGGGAGAATGATTAAAAACAAGAGGGTAATGTCTGAGGGGTGTCTGAGGGGAAAGCGTTATCGAAGAAGCATGAGAACACTTTGTTGGTGTTGCATGCCTTGAGCCATCATCGTCATCGATGCTTGTGCAAGCATTTGGTTTTTCGTCAGTTCCATCGTCTCTTTGGCAACATCGACGTCACGAATTCGTGATTCAGCCTTCATCAATATAGACGATTTTTCTTTTGCCAAGTTTATTGTGAATTCCATCCGATTTTGTTCGGCTCCAATGAGTGAGCGTTCTTTTCGAACTGTTTTCATCGCCAGCTGGACAGATTCAACTAATTCTTTTGCTGAATCCTTTGTTAGAGTTGCATTGGCTTCCCCAGGTTTGAAGGTATAAAGCCTTGCAGAATCCGTTCCCAAATTAAACGTTTCAATATTTTCGAAATAAAAATATTGAGTGTCCTCACTTCCAGCAAGTTTGAAAGAAAAATCACCCGTGCCGTCAAAAAGCTTACGCCCATTAAATTGAGCATTTTGAGTGATAGAATCAAACTCTTCTAACAATTCATTGACTTCGACACTAATGGCTTTTAAATCGTCATCATTAACGGTGTCACTGCTTGCTTTTAAGGCAAGCTCATTGACCTTTTGCAAAATGGAATTTCCGCTTTCTAGGGTCTCATCCGCCATTTCCATCACAGATAAAAGGTCTTGTCCGTTTCGTACACTTTGTTCTAAAGCACGAGATTCAAGGCTCGTTCTCTCTGCCATCGCTAATCCAGAGGCATCATCTGACGCACGATTGATTCGTAGTCCGGTTGATAGACGCTCCATGGATTTCATTGCAAGTGAATTGTACTTGCTGTAATGGTTGTAACTCGTTAACAACATTGAATGTGAATTGATTAACATAAAATCACAGTCCTTTCTTATGAAAGAATATTTTTGAATCTTAGTTTCTTAATATTGAGATATTAATCTGAAATAAAGCTCCCGAAGGAGAAGTTATCGTAACAACATCAATACACTTTGTTGGTGTTGCATGCCTTGAGCCATCATCGTCATCGATGCTTGTGCAAGCATTTGGTTTTTCGTCAGTTCCATTGTCTCTTTCGCAACATCAACATCCCGGATTCTTGATTCGGCTTTTGCAATGGTGGAAAATTCATTCTTTAAACCTTCGACACGAAAATCTAAGCGATTGCTCTTAGCACCTAGCTCTCCCCTTTCTGTTGCAATTTGACGAATCGCTTTACTTACATTGCTTGCCAACAACTTTGCATTGCTAGAGTTTAATGTTAAATCTCTGGTTCCGCCCGTCTTAAACAGATTCAATGTTGTGCCAGTATAACCAAGGTTGTTTGTTGCCATGTTTCGAATGTCTAGATTCATTTCAGAGCCATCTGCACTCACAGTGACATCAATATCCGCATCTCCATTTAACAAGATAACACCATTGAACTTCGTGTTCCCTGCAATGGAATCAACTTCATTCAGAAGCTCGTTGACTTCCACTTGTATCGCTAACTTTTCATCAGCACCAAGCGTTTCATTCGAAGCCTTTAATGCTAATTCATGCACTCGACCGAGTGTTTCTCCCATGATGTCAAGTGCTCCGTCTGCCACATCGATGAGCGATTTTGCATCTTGAATATTCCCTTGTACCTGTTCAATACCACGGGTTTGCATGCGAAACCTTTCCGACATCATAAGTCCAGAACTGTCATCTGATGCTTTATTGATACGAGACCCCGTAGAAAGTTTTGTCATAGAATCTTGACTTCTCTTCGTATACGTTTGATAGCTATTAAATGCTTGTAACAATGAAAAATGTTGATTAATCATCATTTAAACCACTCCTTTTTACACTTTTTCTTTCAATATATATTTTTTATTGACAATAGTCAATTTCTATATGATGAACATGATGTCGGCAAAATGTACAAAAGAAGCCTCCCCCGATAGAACGAAGGAGACCTTTGAAAAGGGTATGATATGAGTTGTGAAGATATAGAAAATTTTATTGAAAGGTATTAGCGGAGTAACATGAGGACTTGCTGTGGAGATTGCATCGCTTGAGCAAGCATGGAAGTGGAAGCTTGTGCGAGAATCTGGTTTTTTGTCATCTCCATCATCTCTTTTGCGACATCCACGTCCCGGATGCGAGACTCAGCGGCTGTGAGGTTTTTTGAAGCAGTCTTGATGTTTTCAATCGTGTATTCCATGCGATTTTCTTTTGCACCAAGTCCGGCACGCTCTGTAGACAGTGTTTTGAGGGCTTCTTGCGAGGCATCAATGAGGGCAAGTGCTGTCGTCCGGTCAACGACTTCATTGGTTCCACCTGATTTGAAGGTGTCCAATTTATTCGTTGCATCTCCTAAATCAGCCGTTTTCATTGAACCGATTTTGATGTTTAATGCTTCTCCGTTTGCTCCGACCGTGATATTCAAATCTGCACTGCCGTCAAGCAACTTTTTCCCGTTGAATTTCATGTTGTCAGCTGTTGCATCGAGTTCTTCGAGAAGCTCATTAATTTCTGCCCCGATGCTTGCAAGGTCATCATCTTCAAGCGTTTCAGATGAAGCCTTTACAGCTAATTCGTTGATTCGTTTCAAGACTTCTTGACCTGACTTAAATCCGCCTTCCGCCGTTTGAATGAGTGAGATGGCGTCCTGGGTATTGGCTTGAGCTTGATTCAAACCTCGAATTTGTGCACGCATTTTCTCAGAAATCGCAAGTCCTGCGGCATCATCCGCCGCTTTATTAATTCGGAAACCTGACGAAAGTCGTTCCATTGACTTTTCAATCAGTGTGTTTGTTCGTGACATTTGGTTGTACGTATTCATTGCTGGAATGTTGTTATTGATAATCATGGTATCAAATCCCTTCGATGTAAGTAGTAGTACAGGTGATGAACATCCTTGTTCAACGTGTTCCCTGTCTGTACTCTTATATTAAATTACTTTTTGACAATAGTCAATTTTATTTTTACGAATTTAGGTCAATGAATAAAAAAACCTCCAGAATGTATCCGGAGGTCTTTTGTGATTTAATTTTGATTTAACAACGAAAGTAACTCGGCACGGTGATTCGGATTTTTAAGACTTTGAATCTCTTTTTCAAGATAAGATTTTTCCCCGCTCAAACGAGTGTTAGGCGTTGCCTGCTTATAAGCACGTACTTGCTCGTTCAATTTTACAAAGCGGTTGAAATCGTACATCTTGTAGAGTCTTCCCATTTTATCTCCTTTGTATCGCTCAGGTGTCATCTTTGAAATTAAACTGATTTCGTACTGAGTAGGAATCTCTCCTAATGCTTCATGACGATTTAACATCGTATCCACTACCTTGAGTCGAAGACGTTCGTTTTCTTGGCTTAAAGTATTGAATGGAAGTTTCTTTGTCGTTGCATTGATTTCGCTCTCCAAAAGTTGATATTCTTCCAATGAAACGTTCTGCTGTTGATTCAAGACATCATATTTCATCTTTAATCGTTGTCCGTAGTAGCTCACGGATACATTGTGGTAGTCCGACTTAGAGCGAGAATCTGTAGCCATTTTCAACTTTAATAGCTTACTGCCGACTGCACTTTGCATTCCTTTTGTCAGCATTTCTTCACGAACCTGACGCTCTTTCACGTAACTGAACGTTTTGTCTTCAACATATTTTGCCGTAAAGCGTTTTGTTGACTTTTCTAAGATGAAAAGGTCTTTTAACACTTGAGCCTTTAATGTTGTATTCCTTAACAGTAAGGCATCACGCTTTACTTCTAGAACGAAGTCTTTATGTGGCATCTGACGAACGAGACCTAGACCGGTCATTACCTTTGCTTCTAACAGCTTGTCTTGATTTACCGCAAATAACTTCATATAAGAGGCTTTCGTACTTTCATCAAGGTTCCCAACAAGCAATTTGAAAATACGTTCTTCTGTAGATGTGAACAATGTCACTTCTGACATCTCCAACTGTCGTTCAGCAAGGTTCTGGGCATACCCTTTTTCAATTTTCTTGGAAAGGTCGAGTGTACCCGCATAATATTTGTCAGTCTTACCAATTTGACTGACTAAACTTTTCGCTAGTCCTACGTCATTTCCTGAAAGTAATCCAACATAACCATAAGACGTTCTTCCCTTCGAAGGGAAGATTTTATTTGAATGCTGTTGAAGCTGTCGATACGCTGTTTGAGAGCGATAATCTTTCTCTATTTTTTCTACCATGCTGAGTTCATTTGGCGTAAATGATTTTCCATATTGTGCTCTCAATGCATTCACTACAATATCGTAATATTTTACGTCGTTTGTTTGCAACGCACGTTTTAAATGCTCCCCATATTCATAGACTGAAATTTTACTTGGCATCGTGCTTGTTTTCGTTACGGGTGCCGCTTCTCCAGGAATTGGAAGTGCTGATACCATTAACCCCGCTGATAGTACAGTGAGTGCTGTTCGTTTTAAGTTTGTTTTCATCAAAATCATCCTCTTTTCTATTGTTTACTAGATGTCACCATATATTGTAATTCCATTTATTCTCTTTCATAACAAAAAAAGAAGCCCCTCGGCTTCTTTTATTAATCGTTTCCGGTTAAGTTTTGAACCAGACGAAGGACTTCAATGTAAATCCAAACAACCGTTAATACCACACCGAAAGCCAAATACCATTCATACTCTTTATCTGCTTTTTCTCGAACAAATTGGTCAATCAGATAATAGTCTGCGAAAAGGTTAAGTGAGGCAATAATAAGCATCAATAGCCCGATACCGATTGCAAGCGGAGAGCCATCAAACAAGAAGCTCTTGTCGAGTCCGAAGAATCCTGCGATGAAGATAAAGAGATAGAAGAAGAACGCACCGGCTGTCATCATAAAGATGATACTCATGAACTTTTCGTTCACTTTGACAATGCCTGTTGTATAAAGGATGTTCGTTGCAAGTACAATCGCTAATGTCACGAACAAAGCGGTCGGAACGACATGTCCACCGTCAATCTGCATAGCCGCCATGGAAATGACTCCAAGCAAATATCCCTCTACAACGGCGTAAATAAACCCTAATGGTTTGGCTAACTTTGGCTTGAAGATAATCGTGAGTGCCAGTACAAGCGTTAATACAATGGCTACAATTGCCATTGTCATCATATTGCCCTTGCTACCCTCTGCAAAGTTATCCCATAACATCACCCCGGTCACCATAGCCGAAGCGATGACGACAAACAAGAGCATCATGGTTTTCGTGACAACACCACCTCTTGTGACAGGTGTCGAACTCGGTTCGTAAAGCCCCTCATTTCGAAACGCCGGGTTTTTCACTTTCTTTTTACTATCATTTTTCATTTACATATCCCCTTTATGTTGTTTTGTTTGAACGTCCAGACATCAATAGAGATTGAGAATCTCACTGGTCGGCTGTATATAGTTAGCGATAAATACGCCTGCAATGAAGCAAGCTTCAGCGTACATTAACCACAAAATTACCTTCAATCCTATCAACTCCTTATCGTTCTTTTTTATAGTATACGTTGTTATTTGACAATAGTCAATATTTTATTGAAAATAAGTTCTAGTGAACCTAAATAAAAACTCTACCCGATATGCTTTGTAAAAGCAAAAAACAGACTATCATATAGAAACTTGATAAAACTGGCGTGTGATGTAAAATGAACACTTCAATGAAAGAGGTATAAATATGAAGACCATTAAAGATTTTGATGTCAAAAAGTTTCGTAACTATATTTATAGGCTAGGAAAAGAAAGTGGGATTGAACGAGAAGAAGACCTCGAAGGTATCCTGCAGGCGTTCCTTGAGGAAGGCAAGGAAAACGGTAAAACGAAGGTATCCTGTTTGACCTGCGGACTCCAATTCCCTTTATCGGACTTAGAACATGATTGTCAGGAAGAAGATATCTGGCTTTATCAGTATATCCTATCTGCCAAAAAGAGCGTTCCGTTTCATCTTATTTCCAAAATAAAAATGAAGTATCCATTGAAAGCGGGAAATGAGCTTGTGTTTCGTGGCTTAAATTTCTTAACCAAGGAATCCTACGAAAGATTTATGGAATCGTTGCGGGATGGCGTTTATGTATCAGATGAACTCTCTTCATGGAGCTTGTCTTATGACTATGCAAAACGTTTTGCACGCTGTATACAAAAAGGAACACGAATCGATGATGCTAAACGAGCGGTTGCCTATGAAAAGATGTTTCAAGATTCAGCCTTCATGACTGGCTATAAAGGAGTCATTCTGATGGCGGACATTTCGAAAAAGAATGTCTTCTGTGATATCAGCGACACATCTATAGGAGATTTGGATGAAAAAGAAGTCATTCTCTTCCCGGGAACGTATCCAGCTTTCATTGCTCATGAAATCGAATATCAACCAGGCGTTCTCACATGGACAGAGGCAAAAATGAAAGAAGCGAAAGAAGGAGCGGGAATCTAAATCCGCTCTTTTTTATTTTCACATTTTATCAAATAAAAATGAGACCTCCTGCCAATGGCAAAAGGTCTCACACAAAAGGGGGGTATTTATTTAATCAATTTCACCAACGAGTGTTTAACCGTTCATTGCATTGTAAATCGCCCGTCGGTTTTCTTCTTTCATTCGGTTAATGGAGCGGGTCATATCTACTTTGGTTTTACGGTCTCTGATGTTCCGTCTTTTCAGGATTCGATTTCCGTTATACTCTTTCACGTTCGCTCCGACGATTTTTGGAGAACCATTGGATTGACTGACAATCACAACACCTTTAGCCATATGCCACACCTCCTTCTACTTTAGTTTACCATAGACATTGTGCATTTTTCAATTTCCCCTTTTGTTCTTCTAGTGTATGTACCAAAATGCTTGTCTAATCCAAAATATCCGCCTCTACACTTTTAGCATATAAGTCGAACGTGTGAAGCATGTTCATCAACAATAACGCATCATAACCGGTTGCGTGAATGCGATTTTCCGTCTCGTCCTCCACTTTTGGATACACATAGTACACCATGTCTGTATATTCTCCCCGATAAGGAAAGATGACCGCACCTTGTTTCTTTTTAAAGAATTCGATGCTTTCCTGTTCTTTTAGCTTCTCGATTAATTTCTTCTTTCTCATGCCAAGCATGTTGTTGTTTAACTCAAACTCATCAAATAAGTAATCAACAATCGCTTCCAGTGATTCTTCACTCATGTCATCCTCTTCATCCGTTCCATTTTGATTGCTCAATAGAAACTGAACAACATTCAAATCAAATTCATTCCCGTATCTCTGTACAACTCCTTCTGTCTGTCTCCGAAATTCTTCTTCACTATAATCAAACCTATCTTCCAACTCCCAGGTCGAATCACGCTTTGGCATATAATTATTTACAAATTGTAGCTGTTGCCTCATTCGGATGCTGGAGCCTTCTGTTTCTTTTAACTGATTAACCAGTCCTCCATCATGTTTAAATTCGTTCGACATGAATTTTGTGATGTCGGGGGTCTGGAAGATGAATAAGTCCATGACCACTACACCCACCAAAAAAGCTCCCAATGTGCTCAAATTCTCTGCCGGAAAGACATCGAACATCCAAAACAGTGCCCCTAAGATAAGCATGTATACATAATACACTTTTCGATATCCGATTCTCAGTTCGTTGTAAATCTCTCGGTTTGAGAAATATCGATAAATACTATAACTCATCCCGATAACAAGCAGTATAACCGGAACAATCGTATACCAATTTATTGCCATAATCTTCCCCCTGTATGTATTTATGACTTATAATCATTATAGTATAAATCGTTTATAAAGTAAAATTTATTTGACTTTTGTACAAATAAAAAAAGAGCATATATGCTCTTTCAGGTATTATAGCGTATTGAATCGATTTTCATCCTGCAAGATATCATCCATTAGCATTCGTTCTGTCAGAATATGGATTTCACATGCGACAGCGTTACCGTCATCTTTCTGTGTCACTTTTAGATTCTCTGTCAGGATGCCATCCATCATAATTTGACGTATTGTTGTTTTCTCTTTTCTAAGAGCATCCAACATCGCTTCGTTAAGCAGGGTCATGATTTCCTCTGTCACCAATCCATCTTCAATATGCTCCATCCGATTCACATTGACCATATAATAGCTATCGTTAGATGGCAGATACAGCAATGAGCTGAGTGGGATGTCATAATAGGCATAGACATCTACTTCCTCAAACTGACCCCAAGGGATATCAGTACCAAATGAATAGCTCATGATGCATCTCCCTTTCGTTTGATGATGTTGCGAATACTGTAGTATCTCCAGAGGTTTTCTAAGTCCTCAGCCGGGAAACAGGCTTCAAGCTCCCCTGTATTTCGGTTGACGAGCATGTAATCTACCTCTGAGGTCTCTGCAAAGTGTCCTTCAAATCCCTTAGGAGACACAATCAAAAACTCCCCTTCATCACAAATCAGCACATCTCCCGGCTCATGGTTCCAATCCAGTTCCATTTCTCTCACTCCTCTTTATAAATATTTCGTAGCGGTTTCAATGACCTTGTCTGCCTGGAAAGGTTTCACAAGAAAGTCCTTTGCTCCAGCTTGAATCGCATCAATGACCATTGCCTGTTGCCCCATCGCTGAACACATGATGACTTTTGCGTTTGGGTCATATTTGACAATTTCACGAGCGGCACTAATCCCATCAAGTTCAGGCATCGTGATATCCATCGTTACCAGGTCAGGCTTCAATTCCTTATACTTTTCAATGCCGTCCGCACCGTTTACACCTTCTCCTACGACTTCGTGACCAGCTTTCTCAAAAATATTTCGTACCATCATTCGCATAAATGCGGCGTCATCTACAATTAAAATTCGTGCCATGTTTATATTCCCCCGTTCATTGTTAGACCGTATGTCTTTTTTATTTTTACTTTCTTCATAAAATATAGCACCTAAATTGACTATTGTCAATATTAACTGTACAATTGATGTATATAGAAAGGTGGTTTTGAAATGAAAAAACTAACAAAAAAGCAGGTTAGAGCTGGTATGATTTTTGAATTTGCAAAGAACAATAACGGTGATTTGTACAACGTTGCTCGAATTATTGATGATGGTTCTACTGATTATTTACAATATTTGACCTTGAAAGACTATGGTTCTGATTTCTTCGTTCCAAAATCAAATATCTTCAAAGGTGCTCAAGTCATCATCGTTGCTCCACCATCACAATATTCTGGGAAAAACAAAATAGCTTTCTTAATAAAAGAAGAGGATGTTGACGGGAAGGTAACTTCTTACCTGGTCGAAACCTTCTGGCAATTTTTCAAATCAGACACGATATGCCTGGATGACTTGACCGATGTAGAGACTCCAGAAAGCATTTCTCAGCAATGAAAAAAGAGACACTAAAAGTGTCTCTTTAGGTCATCATCCTACACATAAGCGGGAACTCTTCTTTTGGAGTTAGTTTTCTAAATCCATTGGATTCATACCAGCTTACGATATCAAAATCATTGTCTTCACCGGTGTCGGCAATCAAATAGACTGCTTTCAGTCCGTGTTCGTCAACCTTGTCAAAGAATTCTGATAGCAATTCGCTTCCAATTCCTTGACCTCTCTCCCCTTCTTCAACCCACATATTTTTAAGCACAGCAATAGCAGTACCTGTTTGATGGTGAGCCTGAAAAGCGTCTAGTTCCCGTTGTTCAGTAAAGTAGTTTTCTGCACGAGAGATGTTCTCCGGCATGCAAAAGAGAGCCTCAAATCCTGATTCGCTATTTTCCATTGTATAGCTCAAAAATGGTTCCATCTCTTTCACTCCTTAATCATTACGATTACCTGTTTCTTATTTCTTTTCATTCTATGCTCTCTGTACCAGACAATAAGTTGATGTTATAACCCATCTGAGGAAATTGTAGAATAAGACGTATTAAAAACTAAGGAAGTCTTCGGACTAACATCAGGAGGAAATCAAATGAAAACAGTAGCCGAAATCAAAGCACAATTCGAAGAGCAAGAGGTTGGTCAAATGACAACAGAAGAAGTCTACGCTTATGCAAAAGACCTTGAGGAACTTGCTACCAGCTTAGAAGAGAAACTTCGTATTGAAACCGTTGCTTATGGAATTAGTCGTGATGAAATTCGCTATATCTTATCGGGGATGTTGAATCTCGATGAAGATTATATCTCAGATGAGTTGGTTCAGACGGCATTCGATGAAATCAAACGAAACTTCGCATTGGAAGCAGAGACAGAAGTGTTTGCAAACTATCTTCGTTTCCAAATCGATGTCGAAAATCTTCACAATGTCTACACTGGCATTTTGAGCCCGGATGGTTCCGTTCTGCATCTTTATTTCCATGACGAACCTGGCATGGATACGCCAGATGCAACACTTACTGGTGATGCGGTTGATAGCTTCTTGGAAAAAGTATTTGGTGAGGACTTCGATGTCAAAGTCGATACATCGCCATTCACATTCGACCGTTCTTTGTTGGCAGAATAAAAGTATAAAATCCCCCTGTTCATCAGGGGATTAAAAAACAAAAAGGAATGAGGAATCATTATGGAAATGAAACTTATCAAAAACACATCAGAAGCGGCATTGATTGAAGTCACATTTGAGGATGCGATTGACCGGATGAGCCAAAGAGGGTTCAATGGGCAAGAAAAATTTATCAAGATGACAAAAGGCAAAAATCATCAAATCACTGTCTATGATAAAGATTCAAACGTTTTACTTTCGTTCGGATTTGGTAGAGATGGATATACTCTTATCTCAACTGATACACAAGTTCTTCGAGATAAAGTCACAAACTTCCTCTTGAGAAACCGTATCCAGATGCGAAAACAGTCTACGATTTTTGAAACCGACCTTAAAATCATGCCTCCAAAGGCTGGATTGGGAATGGAAGGTCACTTCTGTGTTCACCTGGGTGGAGACTTCGCTACGTTCTTACCAAGTGAAGAGTTGATTCAGAGTGTGTTTGGGAAGTATGAAATCTATGATACCGAGACTGCCGTGACCGGAGTTACAGTTCATCACGCAAAGCTCGTTTAAGTCTAAAGCAGGAGAAACCCTGCTTTTTCTTTTGTCATGACCTGCATACAATAAGGAAGTAATGAAAAAATGGTGTGTACGAAAACACAATTTATTTTGAAAGGATGAGAAACATGGGAAAAGTCTCCCCTCAATTGAATGAGTGGATTGCAAGAGAATTGGAATTTGACCCGGACTTTGGTTTTGCCCATAAAGAACTGGTTCCAAGATGGGCAGTAGCACATGTACGAAAAAAAATCTTTCAACATGAAAAGGAAACCACTTTCCATACTGCCTGGGATGTCGCCGTATATCTGGAGAAGGTCTTATGTCAGGACGTACAATTCATTCGAGAACTCCAATCTCTTAATAAAGACCGTTATTACTCTGCCGTATTTCGACCTGACGGGTTACACATTTTTAAAGATGAGGTCATTCGGGAACGAATCGGAGATGTTAAGGTAAAAGGGGTTTGGCTGGAAAAGTTCATGAAACATATCGTTCATTCGGATTGGAAAATTGACCTGGATAACTTTTGGAAACTTTCGGCTCCTGAAGAGTTAGTTGAGAGAGCGAGTGATTGGAAAGAACAGAGTGGCGAATCCGCATTTTTCTTCAAGGTCTCTGAGCTAAATAAGTTGCCTATGTCGATTAAACTGGAAACGATTTGAGGAGGTTTAATGATGGACGAATTGACGAAGGAACAAATAGAACTTCAAAAACAGGGCTTGCCGGTAGATTTTCTTGAACAATGTGAATGGTGTAACGGTAGCGGAAATGATGGTGGCGGATATGGTGCATGTCCGGACTGTGAGTCTACCGGCTACAAGTATGGAGATAGGGCGGTAGATTATATAGAGGAAGATATGGAAAAACGTCATGAGTTATTCCAATCCATTCTGCAGATACTATCTGACATTCACGGATTTCATCAAAATCGTTTCATTCCGAGACGCATTGAATCTTTCATGTTTACGTATTTCGAGCACCTCTTTACAGAAGAGTTTTATAGCGACCACTCGAAAATGGTGTCAGAAGTAAATGCTGAAATCCCGCAAGGCTTTTTTAAAGCGATGCCTTCTATCGTTGGTTGGTGCCAAGTAGAAACAAATTCTCTATGTATCCTGATTGATGTAGATATAAATGAAATTCCTGCAAATTGGAGTTCACATCAAGATTGTCTTCAATTTAAGGTTGATGATGTCGGATTATTTGCAGATATCTTTGATGCAGTAAAAGGGAAAGAACGAATCGAATTGACATGGGATGACCTAAAACTTATTCCCAAAGAAGCAGAACAAGTTTATTTTCTCTATTAAAAAAGAAGCATCATGATGCTTCTTTTTCTTTTGCATATTGATTTCGAAGGTGAAACACAGCCTGTACATAAGCAGAGTACCGCTTGAGTTCATTGACACGTCTTTGTTGCTCATCGATTTGCTTTAGAATCACTTTCAATTCTTTTTGAGCACTCTTTTCCAATGATTTGGAGTAATGTGGAGATGAGCTATTGCGGAGCAGTCTTTCATCCTTGAGACGTTTTTGAAAGAACAGCTTCTTCAGTTCTTCCTCATACCACCTCAAACGGAAAATATCGGAGTTATTCGAATTAATGGTCTTCTCAATGAGCCATCCTCCGACCTCTTCCGGCTGGATTTTTTCAACTTCTTCTCTCCCTGCAACAAAAAGTTTTTTCGACTTATAATACAGTGTGAAGTTCGTTTTCAGAATGATGCTTCCAGCTTCTTCTTCAAAAATCCCTTCATATTCAAAATAAGCGGTTTCTTTCGTCGATGCCAAGTCATTTACATACATATATAAACATTCTGCTGATGTCATGAGTCCTACCTACCTCCTTCATTCTTTCGTCTGAATTATGATAGATAGATATCCCTTTAATAAATTCCAGGGAGCGGGTCTGGGATTGTCTGAGACCAAACAAAAAAGCCCTAAAAAGGACTTTTTCACTTTAGACCATTTTGTAACCAAATCGTGTCAGACGACTGTTTTTCCATGATTCATATTCTGCTTCCAATCCAAATGTGATGACTCTAAACCCTTCTTTTTCTGTTTCTGAAAGAAGTTCATTTTTCGAGTTGTGATAAAGAGTATATTTCTTATAACTCAAATCTTTATCTGAAAGATAAACAACTAAGTCATCCATGAAAGCTTCCAGCTTTTCAACATTCTTTAAATTGCGATAAAGTGTTGCTGGCAAGACATCAAATCGGAGTTTGGTAAACTCTTTTGCAAAAGGTTTGATGTAGGTATCAATGTCATCCATGTAACAATCAAGAAGGTTGCAACCACCATTGTTGTATACGTCATAATAGACCTTCGAAGCTGTAATCAATAGATTCATATAAGAATTCTCTGTCATACCCCAACTTGGAATAAGGTTTTGCAATTCATCAATCTGTTCCTGATGTTTCCCATTTTCATTCCAGTATGTGTTCATACTAATTCCTCCTAATTGTGTAGACGTATCTACTCCATTTTTTTATCCTTTTATATCATAGATAAAAATGAATCAAGGTATAACAAAAGCCATCCCATAATGGAATGACTATGTTTATTTCTTCTCTTTTTTGGATGTCTTCGGTTTTTCTTCTGCAGGGTAAGATAAATCCGATTCCAGCATCAGCAAATCCTGCTTTAACGATACGATTTCGGTTTTCAATAAAGCTTTTTCATCATTTGCCTTTGCTGTTTTCAGAATCTCATCTTCGACCTTTCGAATTTCACTGTAAAGGTTCTGTACATCTTTTCTCTCTCGATTTTTCTCTTGATACAAGGTATCAACCTTTTTCTGCAACGCTTCAATTTGAACTGAAGGCTTCACTTCTTTTTTCTTCGGCTGAGCTTCTTGAAAAACTTGGACGAACGCTAAAACGAATAAAATCACGATAATGCTGAAAATGGTCAAAACGATATCCCAAATCTTTCGAAGCGGATGTTTTTTTCCTTTTTCCTCGGTCTTTTTTTCACCAACTACATCTTTTTCCACTGAAAAACACCTCTATTTTAGACTATTGTCAATTTTATTTTACGAACCATTATTTGAATTTGAAAATATTTATGACTTCCGAAAAAACGAAAATCTTATTTACTCCATTTCTTATACAATAAATGATAACCGGTCATCATCCCAATAATTGCTAGAGCTCGAATTGGAAAAAGCCAATCTTGAGTAAGAAAGACAAATCCTACCACAAAACCCATGTAACCAATTGTCAGCCATGTCTTTTTATTCTTATTTTTCATTTCTTCCTACCCCCTCGAAACATAATATCCTCTACTGACATTATGACTATCTAATATGACTATTGTCAAATTATTTTTAGACAAGAACTCCCCTGCACCTTTAAATGTTGATAAGTTTCGAGACATGACAGATTTTCTTTTCAGGATATGGAAATCAGAGTGAATCCCTTTTAATTCGTTAAATCCACTAACTATTGCTCCATTTTCCTTATTGACATCTTTCTAATCTGGTTTATGATAGTTCATGTTGACTTTGGTCAATATCTTGCAGGAGGTGAGCTTTTGAAACAGGAAGAAATACCTACAACACCTTACCGGGTGTTTATCGTTGAAGATGACCCTACCGCTTTAACGGTACACCGCTCGTTTATAGAAAATGATGAAAGGATTGACGTTATTGGACATGCGGACAACAAAGTTGATGCCATTCGAATGGCAACTTCATTAGAGCCGGATGTTATTTTAATGGATATCAATTTGACAGATAAAGATGACCAACATGGCATCGATGCCGCTATTCACCTTTCTATTTCACTGCCTGAAACCAAAATTATCATGCTGAGTGGAATTTTGAATGAAGACACGGTAAGAAGTACGATGGGACTTGGCGTTGCTGTCAACTACCTGTTGAAGTCAAATCCTGAAAAGCTGAAACCCGCTATATTTGATGCGATGAACGGAGTGAATCAGATAGACGGCTCTGTTATCGGTTTTATCTTACAAGACTATCAAGAAACATTAAAATCAACTATGATAACGCTGACCAAGCAACAACTCAAGATTCTTGAGCTCTTTTATAGAGGATATACCATCGATGAAGTGGCAGACGCCCTTACTCTCGAAAAACAATCCGTGCAAAACTATCGACAAAGCATTGCAAAGCGGTGTCTTGGATGGAAGTGGAGATTAAAAAGGCTTAGCACCGAAGAGCTTGCCCAACGTGCTAAAGCGATGGGATTGTTTTAGAAAACGTTTAAGCGTTTTGCCTTTTAGATAAAGAGAGAGGTTAAATATGAAAATTATACGAATATCGTTTATTTTAGCATTGGTGGCGGCACTGTCCGTCATCAATCTTTTATATTTCTTCAATACACGGGAAACACTGATTCGAAATCAAACGAATAAAGTTGAAGTTGTGATTGATACAATTGTTAGCTCGATTGAGTCGGATAAGAAAGCAGAAAAGTATTTCAATGACTTTATGGCAGATGAACTGCGAACAGCCGCCATTGCCATTCAAAACGCATTGCCACCCGATATTGAAGACGTTGAAAGCGATGAGCTTGTTAGATTAGCAAAAGAGCTTGAGTTACAAGGTATCACACTCTTTACTCAGCAAGGTGATGATGTTGTCGGAACAAAATCGAACTTACCTGAGCAAATCGGACTGTCTACAAAACTTTGGGCAGAAGGAATGTGGTATCAAATGTTTCATCAACTGCTAACAGAACATGAGGTCACATTAATCCCAGGCTTTGGTGAGAAACGGAAAAACTTCTGGTCAGGTCCCATCGACACCAGTTCAGCAAATCCGAACATGGTTAGCAAATGGGGATATTATAACGACGGGACGACCAATTATCTTATCAATCCTTTTATGGATGATGAAAGCATTTCTCTGTACAAAGAACATGCTGGTGTAAACAAAACGATTGATGATGCTGAAAATAGAGAGGATTTTGTGTTAGATGTATCCGTTGTCAACTCTACAGCATTAATTGAAGGTGAACGAACGACTCGTGATACGGGGATTGTGTGGCTCTCTGATAAATTGAAAGTTTACGGGGATTACCGCTACCAATCATTAGATGACAGAAAGCATGTGCTCGAAGCACTTGGAAAAGACGACTCGATTCGAGAAATTGTGAAAATTAAGGATGAAGCTATTCTTAAACAATATCATCCGGTTCCATTTAAAAATGGAGATAACCTGGATGATGAACTTGTGATTATCGTGGCTTCAGATTACTCCCTTATTCAGAAGGAATTAAATGAACAATTAATTCAACAACTCATTGCAAGTAGCATCGTCTTCATTATTGCTTTCGGAGGGCTTTACATGCTGGTTCGACTCATTACAAGACGTGAAAGAACGATATTCAATGTTCAAGAAATCTATACAGAACACATCCAGTCCCTTTTTAAAACAGTTCGGGAACAACGCCACGATGCGAATCACCATTTGTATACGATTGCTGGTTTAATGAAAATTGAAGCATATGAAGAACTAACACGTTACGTTGAGACCCTCGTGAATCTCGAAGAACCTACACGTGCACTTGTGGATGTAAACATTCCTGCGTTCTCTGGACTTTTGCAGTCAAAGTTAACCGAATCAGGAGAAAAGGGAATTGAATTCGAGTATCATTTTGAACATATGGAGCATTTAGATTTGAAGTTAGAAAAGATTACTGACCTTGTAAGGGCTTGTGGGAATGTCATTGATAATGCGTTTCATGCCGTATTGGATAACCCAATTACCAAGCCTAAGAAAATTGTCATCTATGGCTTATATAAAAATAAGGAGCTCACGATATCCATACAGAATAACGGAGCCCCTATTTCATCTGATGAACTATCTAAGATTTTTTCGTTTGGATATACTTCCCGAAAAAATAAAGGTGGTAGTGGAATCGGTCTTGCGAGTTCTAAAAAATCCTTGGAACGCCATGGTGGAACCATATCCGTTAATAGCGACCCGGAATTTACTCGATTCATTATTAAAATGCCGGTCAGCAATAAAGAAATTTTAGAATCCTAGACCTACGAACGAGGCAACGTGCGAAGAATATGGGGCAAATAAGTCATTGTACTTGCTTGTCCCTTTCTTAAGCACAGGAACGGGATGTTGTTGGCAAAGATACACGTTCTACTGTGAACGCATATCCGAATCCCAATTCACCCATGTCAACCGCTTCATATGAAGTAAATAATTGATTGAACACTTTTCCGAAATCAAAGAGTGCATCCTCAAGCTCAATAATCTGATTTATTTTATCTCCGTCATAGACGACAACTGCATCCATTTCCATCTCTTCTAAAAAGGTTACGATTGCTCCTTCTCCGTATACTGACTTTGCTACTTCATTTACCATTTCGTTTGTTAAGGCTAAAGCTTTCATTCTATATTTCCTCCCATTATGTACCGATTTCTTCGGTTAATTGTTTTTGGTTTTTGAAAAGCACCTTATTCGTTTTTTCTCTCTGTTTTAAGGGGGTGCCTTTCGATAAATTAATCATAAATCGTTTAGGCATTTTTAACCATACTCAAATTTTTGAGTATAAGCCTATTGTCAAACCCTTACACCTTGACGGACAATTATTTTCATGATGTAAACACTTCACCCTTTGATATCAAAGGGTTTTCCATAAGTATACAAACCCTTATAGAACAAGGGTTCTATGACATAATACCTATTTAATCTATGGGTAATTAAGACTGTTATGAGTAGAACAACATGACAAAACAAGTCAAATTTCTCATCTTGTGAATGAATTTGCTAAAATAAAAAAGACAGCAAATGCTGTCTTTTCTTAATACGGTTCTACGACTTCGTAAAACCCGTTCATAATATTTCCTTCTACATATACACTGATACGACGATTTCCACAGTCACAACGACGTTCTCCCATTGTATAAGATGAACATTCGTCACAGCTGTCTTGGTCGATAACGGTTCCAGGTGGAAAATGTTTCGCTAGATACGCATCTTTCGCATGCTCATCTACCATTCCAATGACTTCTTTGACCGAAAGACCCTCTACATCGAGTCGTTCCTCTGTCGCATAGATGACAGATTTCGTGTACAACGCCAAGTCTTTTGCTTCCTGTTCCTTAGCCCGCTTAAGTTGATGAGCAAGACGGTCGTAAAGTTCAAGTAGTGGCGTAGGCGATTGATTGTTGCTGACCTCTACACCTTGAACTACCTTTTTACCAGTGTGTCCATAAGGAGAGTAATGTGGACGATAGCGAGGATAATACGCTTCAATCGGTTGACGGACATTTTTCTCAAACCATGCTACATAACCATTTTTCTCTGTAAAGAATCCTTTCTTCTTGTACTTGAAGATTTCAATACCTAATCCTTTGAAGAATGCATGCACTTCGTCCATCTTCTTTTTGTAAGCCTCCATCAATTCGGATTGTACGACTTTATTGTGTTCTTCTGCCTGCTTCCACTCTTTCAGAAGCTCTTCTACTTCTTCCCGAGTCTTTGACATCAGAAGCTCCCAATTTTCACTGATTCGAGCATCTCGCATCTGGATATATGGTGCTTTTGTTCCTGGTAGCTTGATGAAATCAAATACTTTCTTTTCTGTTGACATATCAATGTCCTCCTTTGAAAGTTCTAAACCCCGGTAGGGTAAACGGTCAGCACGCTGACACCATTTTTTAATTACTTGTTATTCTATTTATTAGACTACCTGTCCATAACAAAGAAAAAGACACCTCTTTTAAAGGTGTCTCTCAGCTTATTGAACGACCCGTTCATGTTCCGTCAAGATAACGAATGGATGACGGTGAAGGTATCCTCCGCTTTTTGGTTTTTGAATTTCGATGTCCGGATGGTCTTTTTGCATCAACTCGACATACTCCTCAGAATACAACTCTTCCTTAATCATTTGTTCTCCAGATAAGCTACGTCGAACATTATCCGACCAGCCTTCTTCCTGAAGCTGTTTCACATTTTCTTTCATCGCTTCCAAGTTTTTGTGAAGCACACGAATAACTTCTTTTTTCTCGTTTTTAATGATTTTCATAACCATCTCTCCCTTTGAAATAAAATAGGTATATTTCCTGTCTATTTGATACTTTTTATTCTACTTAGCTCGTTCCAGTTTTATAATTTGCCCCTCAAACCTTGAAAACTCGACTTCCACTTCGTTTCTTTTCTACAATGAATCTATATAGCTACCCCTCGAACACCTACCGTTATATTCTTCGGATGGAAGCAGTACGATAATAACAATCAAAGACGTGTTTCGTCCTTTTTCGAGAAAAGGGCATAAAAAAAAGAACCCCTTGTGTTCCACCACTCGGGATTCTGGCTCAAACAAAACTCACAATTTTGTTCAAGCGGCTAACAAGAATACATCACATTCTCATTAGCGTTTCTATCTGTATCGTATACGACCACCAGATAGAATACAACTTTTAGCAGTCGTAGGGATTGCTGTATCGTCTACTTTTTTGGCGAACAGTCTCTTTATGCTAAAAATAAGCTAACATCACATCGAGTGAGTATTTTTGTTTGAGAGAACCATGTGTTCTTTTGAAGAAAAATGCTCATTTTTTATTTTCCGTCCCCTTTCCTCCATTTGATTTGGGATGATGAAGCATTAGCGTGTGAAAGCCAACGCTGTCTGCCTGTCGCCTTGATTCTCTGTATCGTCAATCAAGGGTTGCAAAGGAGTTGCAACGAAGATAGTTGGACTTGGTGAGGTTCGCTCCGCCGAAGTAGTTAGGAAGGAGCCGTGTCGGTCATTGTCTGAATCCTGGATGACCGGAACGTCAGGGTAGGGAACGGCTATCGCCCTCCATAAAAGCCTAATGGGGGTCTCCCCTATGGCAAACAGTAGTCGGAAAGTGTTCACAGTCCCTTTGTTTGATTGAAGAGTCTTGAACCGCTCGAAAGGGCTTAGGTTCAAACAGTCCTTATGGTACGTCTGTAGATACCGTCATAATGAAGCTTGGCGAATTTTCTAGTAAGCGGCTATAACGGATACTGTAGCACGGCTTGCACTCTGGTGCAGGCAGAGCATATACGAATGACCTGAAAAGGAACGGTTGAGGACGTGGAAAGCAACCGTACTGCAGAAGCTGTCAAATCCCATGATGGTGGAGCAGATAAGTATATGGAAGTGGACGAAAGTCTTCTTCAAGTCCCAGGATAAACCACATACCGGAACCTCAGCGAATGCGACGGAACTAGATGGTGAACAGGCAGATTTCTTCCCCAAATTGCAAGGGGAGAAGTCTGCCCTCCAACGCCCGCTCCTAGCTCCGCTCTGGAACTATTGGTGAAAAGACAGACAAACAAGACCTCATAAAAGCGGAGACACGAGTTTGCTAATTCTAGTTAGGCAGACTACACAAACTTCCTAATTGATTGCATTCGGAACCATTTGAACAAACGTTTGATTAACCGATTCGATTGGTTGCAGATTTGGTAGATTGAATAATCGTCATAGATAAAAAAGCCAATCGCTTATGCAATCAGCCCTTCTAATACATAGATTTTGCGATACAACTCACCTTTCCATTTTTCGTGACGAACATAACAAAATCCAATAAATCTATCTTGGACATTTAGTTCATTTCGATAAGAATCAAAGAACGTATCCGATAACCAAATAGTATGACGTTTACCTGACGGTGTGTATAGAGTTAGCTTTCTAAAACCATAGGGATAGCACTTGATTTCTTTCACCACGCCAGATACTAAGAACCTGCAATTTTCGTTCACTTCTTTAACATCTTGTACATAATTCGTTAGTTTACGTTCGACACCATCTTCAATACAAATTAATTGTTTTAAGAGACGTTCTGGTTCTGTCATATCCCATTCTTTAAAAATTTCAACCCAATCTCCTCGATAAATCCCCGCTTCTTTCGGTCTTTTCGGAATAGCACTCAAAACCATCAGCATTCTTTCACGCTCGGTTTCTTCTCGGTATTTGATACACTCTTTTCCATGTCTTCGATTCCCATTCTTATTTTTCAATTCTGCCGGATAGTACATCGCCCCTCTTGCATTGATTCCAAAAGGACAGCCACATCCACATACAAATGAAATTCTTCCTTCTTTCCATTCTTTCCGCCACCGTTCCCGTTTTTCAGTAGATACATTCTTCTCATATGAAATTCGGTATCGCTTCCCAGTCTGATTGTCGATTAATTCGAACCACTTATTCATCCTACTCCCCTCCTATTAATTTTCTGAATTTTCTATTATCGTAGTCGAGGAAAGGTGACTTCACAACAGAAAAAGAAAAAAGACTGACGGGTGTTAGCTGTCAGTCTTCTTTAATCGTTTCAAATGCCTTTCGATATCCTTCTAAACCTTCCATGTCGATATGACCGCTGTTTTCGCAGTTTAAGCATCGATAAGGGATGGTTCCACCCAATCCACCTGTTCGTGATAAATGGGGGGTGTTGCGGTACTTTTCATAGACCTTACTATTCGGGGTCTTTTCTTTCATCCCATTCGGATAATAAGTTCCGTATTGTTTAACCGCTCCTTTATTCCCACACTTTACACATTTCACATCTTCTCGAATCGAATAAAGCGTTGTATTCATATTCATTCCCCTTTTTATTTTGATGACTGATTATCCCAAAACCACTACATCTTCTGCACCATACGATTTATTTTGAAGTTCAAGGGCGAACTCTGATTCTTTTGTAATGCTCGCCATTTCAGTCAATCGAATGTTTCGCAGTGATAATTCACCTTTTCCATGGTTTACAAGTGAAGACATTCCTTCAATTGTGGATTTCTCTAAGAGAAGACCCCCTTCTAATCGTATTTTTCCATTAACTGTAGAATCTTGACTTTGAAAATATGAATCTTCAATCAAAATTCTTTCGCTTTCTGTTCCGGCAATATGTGAATACCCCTTCTCTTTAGACGGATACACATGTCCATGGTGAATTTCCATGTTCTTTAAGATGAGATTTTCCCACTTGAATGGTTCAAACCCTGCAAGCATTTTTAATGCTTCACCCCGTTTTACATTTACATTGTTTATCGTCACGTTGTGATGAACACGTGCGTGGTCAGGATGGTCAGTCTTAATAAAAACCTCACTGCCGGTCATGATGAATCGCTTTTGCTCTGTCAGAATAACCAAGGGACACTCACCTAATGATTTGAGGTTGCTTTCCTTCATTTTTAGCACAGTATTCTTCACTTCTACGTGCTTAAGAGCCGACGAGTCCATTTCGAGCAATGCTTCCTTTGCCTCTACATGAGATAGAAGACTATGTTCGACACGATTAAAATCGGTTTGATGCAGATTTGATTTTAAAACATTCGAACACAGAATGATTCCCTCGCCATGTATATTCGATTCATAAATATACGACTCTTTAATCAAGACATCGCCGGAAACCTTTGTATCTCTATACAAATAAGAATTCCCTGAAATCCAGGCGTCGCCTTCTTGGGACAGTTCAGAACCAACAGCAATCCATCCTCCCAAGTCTCCAGCTTTTACGCCATGAACCGGAATATCCCGGAGAGCTCGAATGGAGCGAAATTCATCGTTCACGCCATTGTACATTTGGAACCTTGTGTTTCCTGTGAATTCATATTTCAACATGTTACTTCCTCCTTTAAAATAAATGGTCAACGAATTGACTCCTTGTTCTTCTTATCTTTTCATTCTACTAATGCTTCTTGATTCATATCACAGGGGACTCGTATTTATAGTTTGTCTTCCACATCGATAGAATAATAGAAATCAAGAAGAGGTGTGAATGGTCACAAGACAATGGAGGAACGAGCGATGGCTCTACACGATACGGAACCATATGGAATTGTCTATATGGCAGAGAATAAAATCAATGGAAAACGGTATATTGGTCAGACGAAATGGAGCTTGGAGAAGCGTAAACAGCAACACCTGTATCATGCACGGTGTCGCAAACAACGTTTTCGGTTCCAACATGCATTACGTAAGTATCCAGATGCCTTTGAATGGTCAGTGATTGACACGGCTCAGGATATGGATGACCTTAATCGAAAAGAAGCGGAATGGATTTCCTACTACAAAACGTTTGTAGACAAAGAAAAAGGCTACAATATGACACCCGGGGGAGATGCAACGCCCGACACCAGCAAATCGGTCTGTCATTACAATGAACAAGAACAGTTTGTAACGGTCTATTCTTCCCTTCAGGAAGCGGCTGATGCGATTGGAGCTCTTGATACGGGTATAGCGAAGACCTGTCGAGGCGAGCGATTGACCTATTACAATCAAACCTTCCTTTACGAAGACGATTTTCCAACAGAAGCTTTACAACAAGAAGAGATATTGAGAAGGAAAATGATTAAAAAGGAGCAAACGATACGTCGGATTGTTGCCTATGCAAAGGATGGATTCTTCTCGGATGTATTTGATTCGATACAAGATGTGGTATCTTCTTATCCTAAGATAAAGGAAAAGATACTGTATGAAGTGTTGAGTGGAAAACGAAAATCCACACATGGTTTCATCTTTTTGTACGAGGCAGACTATCCAACAATTGAGCTCCAAAAAAATGAGGTCATCAAGCGAATGGCTTTATGTGAAAAGGTGTATGTATTCGAAGAAAGGCTTGATTATAAAGTGTACGATTCGTTACTGCAATCAAATAAAGGAGAAGGCGTGAACTTTAACCGGCGTCAATTCTCTCCAGATGGGAAATATCATGTAAATCAATTGTATTTCTTGGAGCGGGATGTTCTGTTCTTTGAGCAAACGATTTCAAAAGAGTTTTTGAGACGAGTGAAAGAACTCTTTCAGTCTTACTCTTCAGCATCCTCATCCATTGCATCTTAATCAATTTTCCTTGATAACAACATAGAAATCCGTAGAAAACAAAAAGCAGAGGATTCCTCTGCTTTTCTTATGTCATTTTTATTATTTCTTCTCCGACTAGCGAGATATTGGATAACGTGTTTCCGCCTTCTCCTTCGCAAAAAATGCGGGAGTATTCTGACATGTTGACTCGTCTTAGAAAGAGTAACCCTGCTGACGTATTAATTACTTTTGAGCAATCACTGAGTTTTGAATCGTTCAAGTTAACTGCACCGGATACTTCTACATCCCCTTCTATCTTACATCGCAGAAAGTCACTTTCGTCTAGAGATACATTTCCGCTCACCGTACTGTCTTCAAGTTGGCAACTGTATAGGTTTAGATTGCCTTTTAGCGTTGAGTTTTCTACTGAAACATGAAGCATGATACCGGTCGCATCAATTTTACTGCTTCCACGAATGCCGGAATACGTTTCTTCAACATTGATATCTCCAATCAAGACATCTCCTGAAACAGAAGATTCTCCACAGATGATGCCATTCCCCAGCCAACAGTTTCCTTCATGGGAGAGGTTTTCTTCTTTTTCAACCCATCCTCCTATATCACCAGCGTGAACCTTGTGCTCCGGGATGTTCACCAATGCTCGGATTCGATAGACAACGGCTGTTTTTCGGTCTCCTCTACTGTCATAATATGACTCTGTAAACTTTTCACCTGTTAACTCATACTTTTTCATAAATAGTCTCCTTTAAAAGTTTGGTACCCCGCCCAGGGTAAATAGTCAATATCTGACACCTTTGATTGTACTTATTTATACTACTTCAGGTTTCCTTCTTTCATAAAAAAACAGAGAATGTCTCCTCTGTTCAATTAATTTCAATTCAATTCAATACCAAGTGTTCGTCTGCAACCAGACCAACATCCTTCAACTCCGTTTGACCATCCTTGAATCGTTCCAACTTCGTGTAGTCTTTCATGTTGATTCGTTCCAAGGAAAATTCGTCTTCCGAATGGTTGTGAACTTCTGCGTAATCAGAAATATCGGAGTCAATAACGGTAATATTTCCTTTTAACGTCACACATCCTTCAATATGAGAACAACAAATTCGCTTTACGCCAGTTGTAAAGTAAACGGGATTTTGAGTAGAAGTCCCTTGGATTTTCACACCTTTTGAACAGTTCAGAATGTGAAGGGAACTTTTTTCTTCTAAATCGAGACATTCAATATCTACATGTCCATGCACGGATAGTCCACTCAAATCCTCGCTGTACACACGCTTCATTTCGCCAAAAGCGTTAATGAAGTGGTCTCCAGAACCCTTCTCAAAGTCGATACGAACGTGTTCTAATCTTAACGGTTTATTGTCTTTATTCGTAATCTTCAGTCTTCCTGAAGAAGGGATGAGGACGCAGTAAAAAAGAACAATCTTTTCTCCATTTGATTTGATATGGCATTGTTTAAGAAGTCCCTCAAAGGCTTTAATGTTTCCTTCTAGATAAGAAAAGTCAAAACATGTGTCATATGAAACAATATGTCCATTAATTATTGAGTTATCGACGAAAACACCGGAAAGTAAACCGCTTCCGTTAATGTGACTGTTTCCACGGATATGACAGCTTCTCGCTTCTTCTTCATGGTTTCCAACAAGAATATCCCCTTTTACGGTAGAACTTCCTGAAATAACCCCATTTCCTAGCCAACATTGCCCTTCGTGAGATAAATTCTCCTCTTTTTCAATCCAACCTCCGAGGTCACCCCTCTTCACGTTGTGTGCTGGAATGTCAACTAACGCACGAATCTGATATACGGTAACATGTTCTCTTGCTTCTACCCCAACTGGCATTTCTTGCTTATAGCTTTCACCTGTAAACTCATATTTTTTCATCTTCATTCTCCTTTGAAAGTAAAGTGTTGATACACAACTGTATTGTCTTGATAAACTATTCTATTTGCGAAGCGAATGGTTAATTCCTGTTGGTACGACCATTTTTTATTGACTATTGTCAAAATATAGTTTATTCTAACTATAGCGAGATACGACTCTTAACCTTGATGGAATAGGGTGTATCCGACTACTAAAAAAGGACGTGATAGTCTATGACAGACAAAAAACGAGGAATTTTCATCTTTGGAGAAGCCGGAGCTGGAAAATCAGAAGCAATTGGAAAGATGTTGGCAAAAAGTGTGGGGTTCACAAGAGATAGTGCCTACAATGATGGCATTGACTGTGAAATCGTAGTACTTGATGGTATTAGTCAAGTCGTTGAAGAAAAGGGAATCTCACTACGAGACTTTTTAAATTCAATGTTGGAGTTGCTCCCATATGCCAAATTTATGGTCACGAGCCAACCGATTTATGAAAAAATGGATAAAGAAGACTGGGTGTTCTTGCATGAACACTTTCAAGTCAAAGCGTTTGATAAGACGCAATCATATAAATTACGTGATGTTCACCCGAAAGACATTGTCTTCCATGGTGAGTTCGCTCTTCATCGATTAATCCCTTCTGATACCAATCATTACTTTACACGTGTAGGCGAACGGCACTTTGAATTAATGCTAGGTCTTTTAGAAAACGAGAAGCCAGATTACACGTTTGAAGATTTCTGTCAGGTGATGATTGTTTTTGATGAAGAAGGAAATCGCAATGAACTAGTCAGTGAAATGGATGAAAAACGACGTCTCCGCAAAAACAGCACGGACTTAGAGTCTGATGGATGGATTTACCTCAGAAAGATGTCCGCTCTTGATTGCAAAATTGATACAACGAGAGAGCAAGCTAAGAAGATTCTCTTTCTACAAGAGGCGGCACGGGACTGGTTGAGTGAAGTGAAATCAAAATAAACAAGATAAATAAAAGACAGGAGCTAGTGCTCCTGTCTTTTATGTTCGATAAATTTCATTCTCTTGATGCCGTTAGTATGGTAACGTGATTGATTGTTACTGCTTACCTGGCAACACAAAAGACGCAAGATGCGTCTTTTGTACTCCTTACAAATCAATATATTTGTTTTGATGAAACTCTTTTAGTTCAAAGAGCTTCCCGTGAACCTTTAGGCACGACACGACCTCTACTTTTACTGTTTCTTGGGTCGTAATTGTTCGAGTGAGGTCAGGATAATTACTCATCTCTACATCATATGTGAGATGGAACTCATTATCTTCCGGATAGTCAGACCCATCATATCGACAGTTTTCGTATCCCATCGCCTCTCCCACCTTTTTAGCCAATTCTTGTACATGAGCATTTGAATCAATCAAGAAATCTCCTACTTCTATTGCAGTCACCGTTTGATAGTCATCTCCTGCACCTACCGTGAATACCTTTGCCATTAATACGTGTTGCATTATTGAACGCCTCCTTTGACAATCATGCCATTCTCACCGTGTTCTAACATAAAGGACACGCCTGAAATATTATGCTTTTTTACCTTTTCCTTTTCTTTTGGAAAGGTGTAGATTTCTGCCTGTTGAATCATGTCTTCGGTTAGCGGAGCAATGACTTCTGTTTCCCACATCCGTTCTTCAATGGCAATTTGCATATCCTCGTTCCCGCTTTTCTCTAATAACAACTGTAAAAGGGTAGATAAGTCGAACGCTTTTGTTGAGTTGACCGTGAGAAGATAGTTCTCTCCGCCTGGTGCATACCCGCTGTAGTCATAGACCTCGCTATAACCGGCAAAATACTTCGCCACCTCGATTTCGAGAGAGAAGCTTGCATACGGCTTCGGACGAAGTTCTTGTCCTTCTGCTAGTTGCATGCCACGATAAATAGGAGCCCCAACTGGGAAATAAGGCTGGAAGGTTTCGAAGAGTAATCCCATTTCAAACTCGCAATCACCGATAGTTGTTCCGTTCAGCCAATTGATGATAAACTCTTCCCATTCACGAATTTCATCTAAGGTGTTGTCGTACAAACAATCGTTTAATACGTATTTCGCAAACACCTCGATACTTTTTTCCGCTTCTAATTGATACGCTGTTTTGTCCTGGACTGTCATGACAGTTCCTCCTTTTAAATAAAATCCCTTTTAGGGGTGTTTACCAACTAATTCCATACTTCTTCGGCTCTGTATAAGCCTTGAGCAATCCGAGCATATCTTCTGTAAGTGGTGAAATAACTTCACTTTCCCAAGCATTGTGCATGATAGCTTCTTGCAAGTCCTTGCTTGTTGTTTTTTTATCCAGTATCGGCAATACTTCAATCAGACTGAATGCCTCCTGAACATTGACCTCTAAGAGCCAATGGTCTCCTTCACGATACTGATTCCCAGAATACATTGGACTATATCCAGCGAAGAACTTTGCAACTTCTTTATCCGTCGAAAATCCAGCAAATTGTTTCGGCTGTAACACACTGCCCTCTTCTGTCTGCATGCCACGATAAATCACTCCACGTAGCGGGAATTCAGGTTGAAGGACTTCATAAAGAATAGACATCTTCTCCATTTCTTCTTCAATCGGCATATCAATGAGCCAGTGTTCAATGAATTCTTCCCATTCCCGATTATCATTTGAGAGATAGGGAACATCTCCTTTTAACGCTTTCAAAAAATGCTGTGCAAGTTGATAAAGTCGTTCCTTCTCAACGCTAGTCATCTTTTTCCTCCTCAACATATGGAATCATCCATTCCTAGTTTTGTTTATCCTTTCATTCTATTGCGAGAAGGCAGATGATATAAGAAAAGAGCAGGAATCCATTCCCGCTCCATTACTTACAATACATATGCCTTCATAAGCGACGCTTGAAGCTGTTCTAAGTTAGCTCCTGTTCGGATGAAAGATGGCTGGGAAAAGAAGATGACCTTCTTTTCAATGAGTGAGTGAAGAATGATAACATCTTCATTTTCATCATCTGCATCCAATGGGTCAATCTTCTCTCCCTCAACGCTTTCAAAAATACCCGTGACAAGCTCTGACAATCTTTCATAACAAGCGGGTGTCATCCCCTTCAACACGACGGATGTCACTTTCGGATGGTCAATCGGCAACAATTCGATGGTACTCTTTTGCGTTTCCTTGTTGAATATTAAAATACCGATATTTACAATCTCCCCACGAAACGCATCCGGTTGCATACGAATAACCCGGTGATAATGTTTATCTCCTAACTCCATTAGACAACACTTCCTTTCTTTTCTCTCATATCTTTTACAACTTGACACCAGTACTGAATTTCTTCCCATGTCATCGCCTTGATAACCTCTGGTCGGAAGTCAACTTCATCAACAGAGGGTCTTCCGTTTTTTAATGTCTTGTACATTGTGGTAATGATAAGCGGTCGATATCCCGGCATGTCCTGGTTGACTGGAGACATCTCTCTTAAATAGGCTAGAGCTTCATCCATTCGTGAGAATTCACAGGCAAATGAAAAGTATCCATGATAATGAATGCAGACTCTTTCTTTAATTTGATTCGAACTAAAGTCATCGACTTCTTTCAAAGGAAACCCGAGAAGTGTACCGATGTTCTTCCCCCAATTTTCTTGTTTGATGATATGCACATCATCTTCTATCTTTAAGATATATTCTTGTATGGAAAGACCTTTTTGTGTCACTACATAACTAGGAGGTTTCCCTTCTTTAAATCGTCTTTCATCAGAAACAGCAAGAACCCGTAAGATTCTTTTTGTCTCATCCCATTCATTCAAAAGCAAAAAGTCTTTTTCAGAAACCAGGCAAGCGTTTCGAATCCCTAGTAAAACCGATAGCAAGTCCCGGTTCGCCAAGTTCGGGTGATTGTTTACCAACCATTCCCACACGTGTTGATTTGGATACCTCTTGTTTTCCATTTCCTTATCCCCTTTTACCCATGCGATTAGCACGTATAATTGTCTTCTCCCTGCAAAACCAAGTTTTCGATATGAATCTCTTTATGATTTGTAAGACGTGACAGTTCGCTCATCTCTAATCTGGTTAATGACAAACACTTATGGCTGTGATTTTCAATATAGCCAAAGGTTTTTACCTGGCTCAAATCAAATCGGAGATAGCCAAAAAGGTGTCCATCGATTTCGATTGAACTGTCCTTTATGACGAGCCATGTGTCCTTGGTTAGCATCAACTCTTTGTCTCCAACGAGTTTATTTGTATATCTACTCGTTTGGCATTCCAGTGCTGAGAACTTTAACCTCACATGTGCTCTCACGTTCTTCATATGAACTGGACTTTTTAGAGTGAATAAATGGATATCTGTAAGCTTGGAATGTTCCATTTTTAATGGATGTTCCCAAACCATTTTTCGGCGTCGCCCTTTGTGAACGAACTCAGTGTCGATGAGCTCACACGATGCAGATGTCCAAATAAGAGAACTTCGAGGGTTTAATGTGGAATGAACCATATCTAAATCCCATGTTGTAATATTCTTGACATATACCATGTCAAGGTAGCTCTTGTTGAAAAACGTGCAATTCTCAATCGTTGCGGTTTCAATTTTAGAATCTCCAGAAATGAATGAATTGGTTACATGAGCAAATTTAATCACGGCATTATCAAAGACTCGACTCCCATCTAGGATGGTTGCTTCTTCATATATCAGGGCGTTCCCTGCAACCAGCGAGCCTGATGCTACGACGCCATCTTTGAAAATCCAGCAATCATCTTCATGGGATAAGTTTGTTTCATCCTCTACATATCCGCCCAAATCACCTTTTTTGACGTGAATAGATGGCATATCTTTCAATGCTTCAATCTGATAGACATCCTTCAATCCTTTTGTACGTGTATCTTTATAGGTTATTTTATTCTCATAAAGAATCCGGTATTTTTTCTCCATTTTTTTTCACCCGCTCTCAATAAATACTCCTATCTTTATTATCCTTTAATATTTGACAATAGTCAATAAAAAGACCCTTCCAATTGAGGAAAGGTCTTTGTTTTGTTAGGCTTTTTGTTCAAGTTCTACATGGTGAGCAAGCATGGCGGCACGAATGGTTCGTTCTGCTTCTTCCCGCTTCTCATCCAATACTTTGACTGCTTTTTTCTTTTCAATCTCATCAAAGACTTTTTGTGCCACTTCTTTCATATCAGCTGGCATTTCTTCGTCATTGATAACATCAAGCAGGGCTTCCTGAGCGAAAGGCATACGAGTTTCTTTTGTCGCCACCTTTTCCGGCAACATTCGAAGTTGTTCTCGTGCTTTTGCCAGTCTTAACTCTGTTTCAGTAGATGTTTCCCATTTTCCAGTTGCCACGAATAGTCTGTCGAATCGTTCAGATAATTCTTTTTGCATTTCTTGGTGCGATTCCTTTAAACGCTCGAAATCTAGCAGTTCTAACGCATTCATCGAGGTTTGAGAAAGGTTTTCAATCGCCTCTTCGTTCAGCAGGTATGTCTGAATCAACTGTTTGGTCTCACCAATGTCCCGTACATACTCTTCGTGGATGATTTTTGTCTCTAAGACATAATCTCGTTCTGAGATGTGACAGTAAAAAAGATTATCTCCTGTAAACCAGCACCCTCTAGCGATGTCTTGCCAGTCAAACAGCTCATCCCTCGTAATAATGGCTTTCAGTGCGATATACTGTTCTTTTTCCATGAAAAAATACGCCACTTGGAACACAAGGTGAAAGAATAAAGCACTTGCGGCGTCACCATTTGTTAGAGCTTGTTGAACGACGACTCCAGACATTCCTGCATTGAGGATAAATACTGTGAAGAATCTATGGTCAAGAACCCCTTTTCGAATAGACATTCCATCACCAATGATTTTCTTGGCACGTTTTACTTTTTTCAGGTACTTCCCAAAATAAATCGTGTGGAACCCTGTGACGATTAAACTTCCAATAACAGCTAGTAAGGTCATAATGTACACTCTCCTTTGAAATAAATGGTGGAATTTTTCCACTCCAAATTTTTATTACTTTTATATGATACACATATCGAAAGAAAGTATTAATGGAATTGGTCAGTCAACTCCATTAATACTCATGGCAAGTATCTCCATCTAAAACGATGTCTCTCAATTCCATATTCCCTTTTCCAAGCCGGACTAGAGAAGACATTTCCAACAGTTTTACGTTGTAGAAGCTGAGTTCCGATTTACAAGAAACCTTTCGTTTGATATTCCCATACGTATCAATGAAACAATTCTCAAATTTGTATGTTCCGGGGAGGAAACCATTGATGTTCACCTTGCTGTCATTCAAGGTAATCGTCCCTTTTTGAAACATTAGATTCATGTTTGTCTTTCCTTTTAATTCATTGATAAAGCCTGGAACATGACTCTTGAGCGTTGTAATATGCAGTGAGCCCAGGTTTCGCATATTTTCAATGTGTAACGGGCTTTTTAAGGAGAACGTTTTTACACCCGACAGTTTAGCGTTCTTTAGCTTGAATGGAACTTCAATTTTCGCTACACGTTTGCTCGTATGATAAATCGTTCCATCGACGACTTCGCAAGCTGAACCCTTTGGAATCCAAAACTGTGATTGTTTCGAATTTACATTTGCTTTTTTGAATTGCCCTGTCCATGCAGTCATATTAACAATATTTGAATCCACGGTACGAACACCTTCGTAGAAGGTACAAGATATTAATCTTGAGTTCTCGCAATAACAATCTTTTGCCAATAAGGTGTTATATAGTTTGGAAGCCGATTTGACAATGACTCTATCAAACACTCGACTTCCGCCGAGCACATGAGAGCCGCCTTTTACAAGAGCGTCTCCGGCAACGAACGAACCCATTGCCACGATACTGTCAGGAAATACCCAGCAGTTCCCTTCGTGAGAGAGATTGGATTCATCTTCGACAAATCCACCAACATCCCCTGCTTTCACACCAATGCCTGGAATGTCCATTAGTGCTTCGATTTGATAGATTTTAATCACTTTCCCGGTTCTATCATTGGCGATAGTTCCTTCTTTGCTTATATTGATTCTATATTTTTTCAAACGATAGTCACTCCTTTTTTAAGGATTTCTCTTTTTATTGTATCATATTTTTTTGACAATAGTCTAATTTAAAGACAGACGAAACGTATATTTAAGTTGAATCTAAAACTTGACTTTAGTATAATTAAAAATAGACAATGATGAAAAATATTAAGTTAGTGAAATAGATGGAGGATGGTATGATGAAGGCTAGACCAGGAACGTTTAAACATGTGTACTTTCGTTTTTTAATATTATGTGTGGGACTGTTAGCGGCGTTTATGAATGCAAGAAGCGGGAACACTGTCATGATGGTTCTGACATCTGCCATCGCCGCATATTTTGTGATGGAGCTGATTGGGGCAATTCGACTCTACCGGTTTGTGAAAAATAACCCGGACGCCATAAGAAAAGCAGAGGACTAATCCTCTGCTCTTTTTTATTTCGCCAATGCTTTCAACGATTCAACCGCTTGCTTCGATTCCTCTTTCGTTTCCGCTGACACGATATCGTTCAACAAGGATTTTGCTTTTTCGAGTTCGTCCTTGCGGAATTTATAGAATGACGTTTCAATATCTGTCCGTTCCATCCAACTCTCGGCAGTATCATCATACAGAACAATTCGTGTTCCGATTTCATCGTCGTAATAATCCTCTTTCACTTCCACCGGATGAAATAGGCTAAACGATTCGTCTTTAAGACTCGTTCCGATTAAGACTTTGACGATATCCGCTCCATCATAATCCCCCACATGAAAAGCTGTAATATCTTCGACTGCTCCATCAATATCGGCATATCCTTCTCCAAGTGTGCTAAACAGTACGGTTTCATCATCATCTTTGAAAAAGCGAATGTTTGTATGTGTAAAGTCAAAGGCAACGGTTGCAACATCCTGTGCATGCTCTTTTGGTACGAGGAAGAATCCTTCACCTGCGTACTCGTATTGCCCCATTCGGTGAACATTGTTCATCGGGTCATCATAGATTTCAATCCGTACAAGAGCATAGTCTTCTGGATTCTTATTCCATCCCTTTAAAAATGTTTGTTGTTCCACTGTTAACTGTTCTGTAATCAACATTTGATTTCCCCCTTATTAAATAGATTTCATCGTGTCATAGAGTAACTTGCTATCCCCAACCTTTTGAGAGGTGTGTCTATTGTTTTTAGCTTCGAACACGTGCCCATCTACATCCTTTGAAATCACCAAGATGGGAATGGATTATCTTTAACAATTTCTACTTCACTTTCGATTTCTCTTTCAAATTTCAGCATTTTTCCATTTGTATCATTTCCCTGATGAGAAAAAGTGGATTCGATACCTTCCCCTTCAAAGACATTAATCACAGGCTTTGCTCCCATTGAAAGGGCGAACGCCTCCGCTTCTTCGAGCGTTTCGTAGAAGTCAGCCGATTCGTCTACAAGGAAACCGGTTAATGGGTCACTAACGCCATAACCCACCATTAGTTCGTCTTCATCGTAGTTTTCGAGATAATCCCACTTCTGAGAGTAGATGTCTCCATATGTGCCATCCTCATGACTGGCATAAAGTTTGACGATATTGAGTGTATCTAATTCCTTTACGATGGTTGGATAACCGGGATGAAGAAGCACTTCATCGTGGTTGACATCGACATTGGTCTCATTCCCTGTAATCAAAGCTGGAGTTCCATCCAGCACATCAACACCTTGTTTTCGGTAGAACTCGTCCGGGACTGTATTCAGGGCGTCTCCCCAGTTGAAGTCCTGGCATGTCTGTCGCACTTCTTCTGTACCCTTATCTGTGGAAAGGAATTCAAGGACAGCCTTCCGAAGTTTGTTCTCCGCTTCCTGTGACGTCGTTCCTGCTTGCACTAGGAAAATGCAATTGGATACTGTCGTATTTCCTCGATACGTTGAGAATGTAAGGATATCTTTTGCTTTCATGAGAACCGCTCCTTTGTTTGTGTATCACTGTGATTTGTTACCTTAAGTATATCTAAAATATCGACTATTGTCAATTTAAATTATAGAAAAAAGCCTGATGTATCAACGATTTCAGGCTTTTCATCTTCATCACTTTTCTGTTTTTTATCACTTTTGAACCGAAGCAATAAACGCTTCAGCTTCTTCAACGGTTATTAAGAGATTCTCTGAATCCGGGTATTCATATGGTAGTGAACCATCAATCACCCAAAGTTCATATCCCATAAATCCTTCTTCCTCTAGCTCGCCAAATTCCAAGTTGAAATACCATCGTTGATAAAATGCTTCATCGCACAGGTCACAATCGTCCGGTGTTCCAACAACAAACTTTTTGACAATATGGTAGTTCCCAATTGTCTTCACAATGCTTAACCGGTCTGAATCCAGTGGCATATTCACTTCTTCCTCTGTTAGCTCAACAATATGAACATCTGAAGCCAGCCCCAAGGTAACCGGCTGAATCCCGAGTTCTTGTAAGAAATCGACTGGTGTATGCATGAGGAGAATATACCAATCCGGGTTTGTTGCATATGGATTTGTTTCTACATCAATCTCTGATGGCTCTGCGTAATAACAGACCTCAGCGGCTTTATCGTTTTCCTTTGCGACAATTCTCGCCCCTGCCTCTGTATTTGCAAAATTATCATAGGCTTTCACCATATTGGAGACAATCTTTCGGTCATCCCATTCCGATGGTACCAAGAATTGTTTTTGTTCTTGCATGCCTTTGATAGTAATTTCAATCGCTTTTGTCTGTGTCAATGTAGCCACTCTCCTTTTAATTTCTTACTCGAAATGGTTCCTTTTATACAACTTAATTGTACCATTAAATTTTGACTATTGTCTATTTATTTTAAGGAAAAAAGCCCGGTAAATCAATGTTTACAGGCTTTTTCTTGTTCCATGAAAAAGGTTTTTTCTGACTCCAGTTGTTCCGAAATTTTCCCCTTCCCCACTTCTTTTTCAAACTCATCAATCATTTCCTGCAATCGCTTCGAGTGGTCTCCACGATAGAGTGAAATAATCGCTTCATACTCTTTTTTCATCGTCTTCACCATCCTAATTTCGTTATCTTTCTAACTCTTTTTACATTTAATTGATTACCAATCTAAAACGGTCAACTCTGTGACACCATTATTATCGAACATATTATTCTATTTCCTTGAAAAGTCATCCATCACATAAAAAAGCCTCTCATTGAGAGAGGACTTTTGATTTTGTGAGTTCGGATTCAAGTTCTGCAATGCGTGCGAGAAGTCGTTGTTCCGTCTCATAACTTTCTTTAATCTTGAGTAAATGTGGTTCAATTTCCGTTTTTGCTTGGTAAAAGAATGCGGCATGTTCCGGATATTCGTTACGGGCAAATTTGAATAGCGGGAAGAAATTTTGTTCCGTTTCAAGAGCGACACGTAATTGTTTTTCACCGGTGGCATTTCCTAGTGTGTTGAAGTTGTGGATACGGTCAGCCGATTTGACAACAGCTGTAGAAAATTTAGAGAAGCATTTTTTGAGGTATTCCAGGAGGGCTTGGTGGTCTTTTTTGTAGTCGATATTCGGGTCTTTCGTGAGGGTGAGAACGTCATCCGCCACATCTTTACCGAACTCCAATTTGATAAAGTCGTAGGTAATCCAATCGACATCTTCAATAGCGTCATGTAGGATAGCAGTTGTCAGGATGTCTTCATCCCGGATACCGGAGTTGAAAATCTTCATCGTGACATCTACGAGGTGCAAGTAGTAGTGTGAACCATCATGACGGCTAAACCCCTTCTCTTTGCACATCTCCTTAATCATCAAATCCAGAGCTTTCAACGCTTTCTTGTGACCTAACACCGACAGAACCATCTTCAAAAACTTCACTCGACTCGATAATTGGGTTGACATATGCAACACTCCTTTTTATGGGTTTCAGAATATCTTACTTTACTTTTTGACTATTGTCAATTATTTATTTGTAAGAGCTTTAACTTTTTTTGACATTGAATCAAATGCTTCTTTTTGTTTGAGAACATCCAACTCTACTTCATGGTCTGATATAACAAGTACGTTACTTTCAAATGTTATCATCTTCTTTAACTGATTGTTTGAATCTTGTAGAGTTTGTCTTGCCATCATTAAATACTCAAGATGCAATTCCTCGTCCAACTCTGAGAGTCCTTTATTGCTATTCTCATGGAATGTTTCCACAATATCCACCTGATAATCGATAAACGGGAGGATTTTTTCCAACTTATTGATATCCTTGACCGGTATCATATATATCTTGAGAATTTCTTGCCATTTAATTGTCTCTTTTTCTACAATGATAAACCCGCACAACGTTCCCGTTCGTTCCGCACCTAGTAGGGCAATAAGCGGAATCTTTTTCGACCATGGGAACTGCGTTAGACTCTGGAAGAACATGGACGCTAGTAGATTATTAAAATCAATTTTATAGTTGTGTTTTCGAAGAATCCAACTAATTTTAATCACGTTCCAAATGTTAAGAATGAACCAGATATTAATCATCCAACTGATTAGTGTGTACATAATAGTATCTCCTTTGAAAAGTGTGATGGTCACACCTTGATGTCATTTCCTCTCTATTCTACTAGGCGTACAATGGATTGATTCCAAGCAAAAACTCCCTCTTAAATGAGAAGGAGTCTGTAATTACATTGCGATTTTTTTAACGTCATTCAGAACGGTCTTATGGCTAGTAATTGATAAGTGATTTGCCTCAATCTTTTTAAATGTGAATTGACCCTTAACAGTCAGCTTTTCTAATCCTCTGGCACTACTCTCATCGACGACAAAAGAAGCTGGATGCAAAGACCATGAGTCGCTATATGACAAGACTTTTGTTCCACTGTTAATTTTTTTCTTTAATCTGATACTTTCTCTAATTACAGCACCACCGTCATATAAGTCTCTTGCAGAGCCACCGATAGCAGATGATTGTGTTCCTAGAATAGGTGAATCTAATGTTACCAAATTTTTAACTTTGATAGGAGAGCCCTTTAATACTAGCTGTGTAGCCAATAGCCCTCCCATGCTATGAGCGACTAAGTTAATTTCTTTTACATTCTTCTTTTTCAAGTCAGCCAAAACTTGTCTCAACATTTTTTCTTGATTGTCTAAGGATTGAGCGTTTTGAGAGAAGACAACTTGAACAAGCTTGTCGTTCGGCTTTTTCGCTCCGTACTTAGTGAAATCAATGATTCTCATTTCCGTTGTGCCTTTATATCCAGGAGGCGTGAAATAATACGTTGTCTTCTGTCCTGCATAGGGGATATAGTCCAAGTAAATATCCGTTTTACCGTTCCTCGTCATTTCGTAAGGGACTGGTGCTTTTAAATTTGATTTCTCATTTGTTAAAAACCTAATCATTTTTACCATAGAGTCTTTTCCGCCATAATACCCGTGTAGAAAAATCGTTGTCGGCTTGCTAGATGCTTCTACTTTAGCCGGATTCGCTACCGGCAACAAGCCGCTTGCCATAAATAAAACAGTCAGAATCACTGTCAATAATTTTTTCATTTCAACCCTCTCCTTTTCGTATCAACTACTTGTAGATTACATTATTAATTGACTATTGTCAATATTACAGACAATTAATACTTGAACTGGCAAAATAAAAAACTCTCTATATTTAGAGAGTTGATGGATATAAATCTTCTTCAAATTCATAGGTGAATTCTTTTCCTTCCACTGCACGAGCGAATTCATAAGTGATGAACAGGAACAAAATCCCAACGATTTCAAACGCTAAAAACAAATAAACGAATAAGACACCAGCCATTTCTACAATTGTAAGTTCCATGATACTGCCTCCTGTTAAATAAATTGTGCAAAAGCACTCCATTTTTTTTAATATAGTCTATCTTACACGGAATAAGTGAACAATATTCTAAATGAGATATTTCCCTATTAACTGTTTTATTAATATAAAACTCCCTCTCAAATGAGAAGGAGTCATTGGGTTAATCGTTAATATTGAAGAATTGCTTTGCGGTCTTATTAATCGCTTTCGCTTCGAGGATTGCATGTGAGGATACTTTTTCCTGTTCTGTTTCTTTTAATTGTTTTTGAATCTTTTCCATCGTCTGACGTAATTCCAGTACGTTCTCATCTGGAAGGTTATTCGAATCCAAAAACTCTGTCATTTCAATCAGAACGGGATGTATTTTAGGAGTAGGTAACTCATTGAGTGGTTCGTTTCCAGGGCGAGCACTCTCTACTTTTTCTTTCAGTTTGTTTAAATACTTATCTTCTGATAAGAAGAATGCGTTGCTGAATGTCAGCTGTTCTCCATCAATTCGAATCCATTTCATCAATGCCTGTTCTAAATCTTCCGCTTCCTTGCTGTAGTGATTTAACGTTTCTCTACCTGCTTCACTAAGAGCTTCGAATTTTTCTCGTTCTTTTATCTCTTTGATTGCCTGATAAAGCGTCATCAAGAAACGTATTTCCTTTCGAAGTTCAAAGGCACTATCAATATCTTTCTCCTCTACATAGCATTCATAGCTTCCAATCGTATTCCATGCTTTCGGAAAAATGATTTTATGATTGAGAATCCGAAATTCATCTTCACTCAAAAACGCAAGTACGGAAATCTGTCTTTTTTCTACATCTGTAGGGCTGTAATTAAAAATCTCCCACTTTAGTTTTTCATCCCATTCAATTCCCAAGCTCTTTAAATAGTTCTTTTTCCTTTTTACTTTCCGAGTTGGCTCTAAAGCTTGATGGATTGATAAAAATGAAAGACCCAATGCAATGAGAGACATAAGCATTCCAATCATCATACTACCTCCTTTTCATTAAGAAAGGGGCATAAATTAGTTTTCACGCCCCTACAAACTTTTAATAAATTTACCTTACCAACTGTATGAGAAATCACTTTCTGTTTTAACTCCAAATGCATCCAGCAGTGCTTTCACGTTCCCAACTGGTTTCATGAGTGACGAATAGTCCCCACGTGCGAAAAACTCTGCATACATCACAACCGACTCCAAATCTGCACGGCTGAGATTGCGTACACCTTTCATGGTGACAGTATTGTACTCTGAGTTTTGAATCTTCTTCGTTACTGCCTCAATACATTTTTGTTCATTTGACTTTGCCATCGAACATCTCTCCTTTGAAATAAAATGTGGAATCACATTCCTAATTTGTATGACCCTATATGATAAGCGGGTAGCCATGGCTCTATAACAAAAAGAAAAACACCTGCTAGATAGCAGATGCTTTCAATCGTCTTTATTCTTCTTCATTGTTCTCCATGTCGTAGTTAACAGTTGGATAAGAAGATAATGGGACTTCTTCTGGACGTTCTTCCATGACATATTCAATACGACCTGACTTGGCATCCATTAATAAGACACGCACAATCTGCTTATCCGATACGGCAACAATTGGATTCTTGACCAAATCCGACGTTTCTGTACTCACATAAATCTGGTTGTAGGAATTGTTCCCAGCGTAAATATAAAACAGCATCGTGGTTTCATCTTTAAATCCACCAAACATCGTGTTGTAAGTGATGTTGTTCGTCACATAATCTCCCGGATACGCTACTTTGACTTCTGACATATCCTCCACATTACCTGTTTTAGTATTGCTAGAATCTCCGCAAGCTCCTAAAAGCAATGCACTTAATAATCCCACTACTACCATTAGTTTTCTCATGTTGTGTTCTCCTTTGAAAGTAAATTGTCCTTATGGACGCCTTTGTTTTTGCTACCATTTATCCTATTCAAACGAGCAACACATTATAAAAAAGACACCCTCCAGGAGAAGTGTCTTGATTATCACCATATTTAGTTTTTCTTAGTAACTATATTTTAACTCGTCTATCACGTGAATCGTGAATGAAAACAAGACGAGTCCGATGAATGGAACGGTAAACCAAATGCTCACGACAATGCTTGCAACAATCGTCATCAAAACGAAGAGTGCAAGTGAAAAAACAAACTTCCTTCGGGCGATTTCAGCAGAGCGAGGGTTTCCATGACACACCCCTAATCCCATAAAGCAAACTCCAAAGTAAACCACTGACATAATATATAAGCCAACAATAATCATATCCAATAGAACCAACTCCTTTGCAATCAATGCTGTTAAAAACACAACTACATTAATAATTTCCTTATCTCACGTAATCCGTTTCATTTTCACAACAAAACACCCATCGTAGCGATAGGTGTTTGTGTGATTTATTGATTCTTATCATCAGCATAGTCTGCTTCGATTTCGGCAACTCGTTTCTGATATGCTTCAAGTAAGTATGCTTCTTGTTCTTCCTGAGACATCGTGTTTAGCGTCTTCGAAAGGTTCAGGTCATGCTCATACTGGCTTTTGAGAGCATCTAAGATTTTATCTTTTATATCTGCCTTCGCCTTCTCTCGCATTTCATTTTGTTGTGTTTGAAGCTCTTTCAATTTATTTTCTGCTTCGTCACGAGAAAGCTCAGGTTCTGTATCTTTTTCTGCCTCAACTCTTTTTAATTCCTCAAGCAATTCGTTTTTCTCTTTATCGAGTTCCTCAAGCTTTTCTTCTTTATCTTGAATACTTTTTTCAAGCATGGCATTGTTTTCTTTTATCACTTCAATCCAGTCCATTCTTTCTTTATATTCAAGAAATTCGCCACGGAAAAACAGAACAGCACCCAATAGCAATAAACTTGTCCCTAGACCTAGTAATACTTTTTTCATGTTGTTAAGCTCCTTTGAAGTAAAATGTGTACACACATTCCCTAAGTTTTTTGAACTTTATATTCTAAGCAAAATCAATTGGATTCATAACAAAAAGACACTCAGTGTGAGCGTCTTTTACATTACTTACATCGCAAGCCCATTCAGCTTATCTGCATATTTCTGAGCATCTGTTTCGGTCTCAAATCCATCTTTCTCTGTGGAATAGAAGTGACCCGCTGTTTCGCTAAAGTCCTCATAGATTACCATAAACTCTCCGTTGCTGTGTGTTACAAAGTATTTTTCCTGGGTTTTCATCAAAACCGCCTCCATTTTTAAAGTGAATTCATTGCAAATAATAGATGAAGCTGTTACCAACCTTTGTGTTCCAATTGATGACTGGAAGAAGCAATTTCTTCTCCATCAAAGGATATCGTCACTACAAGGTCTCTTGAGTACATATCTTCTACTTCTTTTACTTCGACCTGCAGATGTTCTTTAAGAAGTTCTTTTAATGTCTCTTTCATACCCTCATCCTCCTTTACGGATTTTGAAAATCCCCACATCCAGCAACCTCACCATCTACATCGTAGTATGGATGAATGGTGTCGCCATACGTCACGAAATACATACATCCTGTATCCGGGTCACGAACAACTTCGCCCCCGTATCCATAGTCCATATCAAACTCCTGTACGGTTTCAAGATAGAGTTCTTCGTTCGTATTACTGCCTGCATCCACTTCACCTTCACATCCTGCCAATAGTAAAGCTGTTGATAATCCGAATACTGCAATCAATTTTTTCATGTTAATTGTCTCCTTTGAAATAAAATGTGCGAGCACATTCCTAATTTTCATAACCATATATTGTAGTTTGATACCGTTATCTTCATAACTACAATGAACCTATTTGACGCTAAGGATAAAACACATCGAGTTCTTTATCCCGATGTGTTCCGAATCAATCCTTCTTCAATTGCAGACGAAAATGGAATGTCACGTCCTACATGTTCCTTACACAACTCCCACGCTTTTAGCTCTTCTCTACGGAGAGAATGTGCCATTCGTAATCGTCCTAATTTCCCGATTCTTACCCAACGTGTCTCTCCCGCTCCAATGAGTTCTTCTTTATTGAAGTCATAGATGGAAATATCGACTTTTTCATAGTAAGCTGTTCGTTTGAACAACTTGTCGAGTAGAGAAGGCGTGTCGTCGATTAGGATTCGACCTTCGTACCCTATCCCAGGCTCAAATTCATGCCGGAACGTTTGTGGATTTGTATATAGCTTCATAGCTTCACTCCCATTCTTTTAGGAATTTCCGATACCAGGTAAAGACATCTAATATGTCATAACGATTCACGACTATCAATCGTTGCTGTTGAATGTCAAACCGAATGCCTGATGCTTCCATGTGTCTAAAAACAGATTCAACGGAATGTGTCGTGAGTTTCTCATGACTCCCCAAGACGATAGCTCTTTCCTCATCTGTTTTTGCCGTTTCGACAAGAGCCATCTCAAGAAGATAGCCCCATTGTGATGGGATTCTGCAGAAGATGCGTTTCACCTCTTCTGGCATGAATATATCAGATAATCCTTGATAGTAATTTACATAAGCATTTCTTTCCATAAACCAAACACCTCTACATCCTATTTTGTTTCAGTATAGCGTCAAACTAAAAAGAAAAGGGGGGAATCCCCCCTTAATTGTCAATTAGTTAAAATCATTAACACTTTTTCATACAGCATGATTTTATGATTTAATACAGACTTCATTTCATCTTGTTTTTTAATGGCGAATTCAAGTTCTGCCGAAAGACGAAGCACTTCTTTGTCATCTGCTCCAATGGTTAAAGCTGTTTTTAAGTCCGCCTTGAGGCGTGCGACAATTTGACTGTGTTCAGAGAATTCCAGTGATGGATTGAACGTTTCGTTCACATACAATTGACCACCTTCTGCCAATCGAATCATTGCAATCACTTCGCCATCTGCTTTCACGTCTAACACGTGTTGACCTCTTCCTTGTTGCACATCAAAACCATGATGTTCTAGACGTTGTTTCACATCAAACAAAACATCAGATTCAACCGTTTGCTCTGGTTGTTTTTGTGGTTGAGATTCGCTCATTTGAGGTGCGATACCTAAGAGGATAGCAGATAGGAGTTCATCAAACGATGGGGGTTGCGTGGCGTGCTGATTAGAGGTTTCTGTTTTTGTCTCACGTGTTGACTCCGGTTTTTGACCTGAAATCACAGTCTTCAACAAATCTTCTAATCTTGCAGAAGGGTTTTCTTTCAATCCATCAGATACTTCTTTTAATAGGTAACCCAAAAAGTCTGGTTGTTGAGGTTGTTCTTGAGATTGTGTGTCACGCTTTTGTTTCACTTGTCCCTCGACCATCTTAGCGATTCCGTTCAATGTCTTAAATACCTGTTCTAGTTCTTTACTCAATGTAAATCACACTCCCTTGGTTGTTTGTATACTAAAGATAACATCTATATAGACTATTGTCAATTTATTTATCTCATTTTGGCTCATATTGATAATATAACGTCAGCATTTCCTCAGCAGTTCGTTCATTGTATCGGTGATAGGCATCTGGTTCTCTTGCTTTGAAGTCCGTAGCCCAACAAAAACGCCATCTTTTCCCTTTTAAATTTTGACCTTCACAGCTATTAATAATGGCATGAATCGAAGTTCCTGTTTTTTCTTCCATTTCAAAAATGTTTTGGCAAAAGTGAGCTTCCCCTTCTGAATCAATTCCTACGACGACATGCTTCTGATACTTTTGAACCCGCTCCTGTTCTTGTCTCTTTTTCACTTCCTGAAACATATCTCTCAAACACGTGAAGTCATCCGCTCTCAAATACACCTTTCCAGCATGCGTAAAACGCCTTCCGTTCACCACGCTTGTCACAATGCCAGATGATAGTTGATAGGCTTGTGCGGCTTCTGCTTGGGAGTGGTGTTCGGATAAGAACTGACCTTCAACGGAAAAAACGTAGATGGTTTGACCTTGAATCGCATTTTGATTTCCACCCGGAGTGAGATTATAGCCATTCTTACCATAAGAACCATAATAAATAATCCAGTCTTCTTCTTTGTCATTCAACTCTTCCGGAGAATCCCCTTGGTCAATGACCTCCCACGTAAAATTTTGATGACCATGACGTTTTAACGCTCTTTGGAAATAACCCTTTCTGGACGTATCTTTCTTTGCATGAGAAAGGTGTTGGGTCATTCTAGCCTTTAGCGTCTTGGTCGTCTGACCAATATAAATCTTCCCATTTACTTGATTTGTCACCTTATAGATAATTCCGTACATCGCATCACTCCTTTTTCTCTATGTAGAAGAGAGCTGTCCAATGAACAGCCCTCTTCCCGTTTGATTCACATCGATTTATCCTTCTTTTTTTCTTCCTGCCAAAGACGTGTCTTTTCTTCCATTTCAGCTTCGAATCTTTCAATGTTTCCATTCAGAACGATGGACAATCGTTCTCTTGTTTCATCAATTAACTCCATTAACTGTTCGGGCGTCAGGCACCCGTCATAGCCAATCAGAATGTCGTGTGTGTCACCCAAAAATTCTCGTTCTTTTTCCGTCATAGATATCGCCTCCAATTTTCATCTAGACTGCTTTGAAACAGTCTCTAAGTACTAACCACAGAGATTTACGGTAGATAACAGTACGATTGCGGTGGAGCTTTTAGATGAGGAGCAAACGCTTTGAGAGGAACGCCTTCTTGATAAGGCGTAAATGTATCAATTTCGATAGCGAATGCTTTCTCTTTTCCATCGAAGTACTCATGAAAATACGATTCCGTGATGCCTGACTCCAATGACGTTTCCTTCCAAACTTCATCAGGTGTTCCTTCAAGGATTTGTTTGATGGTAAACTCCCCAATCACTTTCCCGACCGGCTTCGAGGCGTAGATGACCACCTTCTCCACGTCTTGTTTGAACACCGCTTTCCGATATTCGAACCGCTTGTTTCCTTTCACAATCTCTTCCACAAATTGTGGCTGAATGGACATGAGAGCAATTTTCTTCAATTCATCACTTCCTCTTCTTCCTTATGACATCTGTTTATTCCCTTTATTTTAATCTATAAATTGACAATAGTCAACAAAAAGAACCGCTTTTCAGCAGTTCTCGTTGTCATTGTTTCTATGTTTGCTCAATCCTCAGTTTTTTGCTGAATCGTCAAGCTGACACTAAATTGTTCATCCATTCGTTTCAAAATTTCGTCCTTCATGACGCCTGCCACATAGCTCTGGAACGAGTTGGTATAGCTTTGTCCAAATATCCCTTTTTCTTTTGCGACATGCAAGTAATTTTCTTTGCTGATGGCACTATCCATTTCCATCCGAATGATTTCCTTCATCGTCGTATGCATGGTATCCTTGATGAACGCTTCATTATCAAGTATAATCTTCCGAACTTCTTCACGGGCAATCTCACGAAAGATATCCGTCAGTTCTTCCTTGCTCATACCGACCTCGTTGTGAATGACATTCTTCACTTCTTTATAGCCACGTTGCCAGTTTGGTTTTGTCATGTTCATTCCCCCTTTTATCTAATAGAGTCCAATTCTGTTTCGATTTCTTTCAAAAGCTTTTCTTCAAATACGGACGAGAATTTAAGGATATCGTCTTTCGCCCGACGCAAGATAGATAGACTTTCTTCTGAGTTTTCTGCACCGGTTTTCATGATTGCCATCGAATCATATGCCAGATGAATCCGTGTTTCTTTGTACGCTTTATATAGTTCACGCTGTTGCGGCAAGGTTAATTGTTTCATAAAATTCCCTCCTTTTAATACAAAAAAAGAAACGAGCTTACTCGTCATCTTCGTCTTCGTCGTACTGACCGTAGTCTACTTCCACATCCCAAACTTTACCAGTTTCATCGGTGTATTCGACTTCAACGCTCTCCAACTCATGAACAGGGTCGTCCGCATAGGGCAGGTTGATTTCCCAGTTTTGGAACTCACTGACATCATGTTGTGTCTTTAATAGTTCTTGAAGGGCAGTGATGGTTTTGCTCTCGAATTGCTGTTTTGAATAGCGGGTTGCTTTCACAACGTAAACACCATCGTTTGCAATCCCGATGATTCGTACCAGGTATGTTTCTCGCTGACTTTCAGGTTTTTCGATTAATTTGAATGGATGCATGTTTATACCCTCTCCCTTATCCGTTTTCTATACTTCCATTATACAAAATTTATTGACTATTGTCAATAAAAAGACCGCTGAAAAGCGGTCTCGTATTTACTCATCACCAAACTTCAAGAGGAAGTCGGGACTGATGGCTTTGAAGCTATAGCCTTCACCAGGCATGTGTTCTTTGAGCTTGATGACCACGCCTTCACGTTTTGTCTTCTTGTTCAAGACACTGAAACCTTTGGCTTCTTCCACGTATTGGTCGATGTCATCGTGGAGGATGAAGTTGTCGTCGAGGATAGGGACGAGAGGGAGTTCGAGGATTTTCGCAAAGAGGACGAGTTCATCATAATCAACATACCCACCGGCGTCGATGTCGTAGATATTGAAGAGGAAGAACTGGTTGTCTTCGAGTTTGTATTTGTTGCTTTGGATGCCGACTCCAATGGTTTCACCTTGAAGGGCAATGTTCCGACCGAAGAGGCGGAGTTTTTCCTGCACATCGTATTTTTTCGCCATCTTCCAGTAGGTGTTATCCTCATCTTCCAAAAGCACCATGTTTCGGGAACAGACACCGAATTCTCCTTCACGTTGGAAGAAAGTTGTAGAGGTTCCATCAAGCTTCTCTGTGATGACACAGACAGCACCTTTGTTGTCTGTAAGTTGACGCTGACGAACCTGAACACGGGTTTCGTCGGTCTTTGGAATGAATGAAGGGAAGTCACCTTTTTTGACGCCAACGAGACATGCTGGAATCTTCGGCTCGTATTTCGTAACCCCGATGAGGTCAGTCACTTCCTGGTCTACTTCGTAATCACCTTCCGGCAAAATCGAGAGCGGGAAACAGATACCTTGCGACACCTGACCACGTAGTTTCATCGTTTTAATCCGGAACTTCCCACGACGAAGGAATTCAAATTCTTCTTTTTCTGGAAAAACAGAGTCAATCTCTGCATAGACGACTTTGTCTCCCACGGCGAATTCGCCTTTCTTGATGACGACCGACCATCCAAGGACACGGGCTACCTCAATGGCATCTGCCCCTTCGATTGGTTGGACATCCAATACTTCCTGAATACTAACTAGTTTACGCATAGTGCGTCACACTCCTTCGTTATCTGAGATTTTGGCTTTGTATCTCACACCCTTATCGTAGCTCATTTTATTGACAATAGTCAAAATAGATTTGTGGAATCAGGTCAATGATTTAGACGAAGAAAAAAGACTCCCTGTTTGGAAGTCTCCTACTCTTTCCATGTGATTTTCACCGCTCTTGCCCCTTTGTATTGGCAAAGCTTAAACAAGAACTCGTTCGAGTGTTCCACCAGGTGATGATACATCTCCAGGAACTCGTCATTGACCCGCTCTATTGGCATTCCCGCATAAACCATATTTCCTTTCTCAAACGAAAGGCGGTATCCGGTGTCAATTCGGTCAAGCTGGTATCCAGCAGACACCTTGCCTTCATTTTTTGTTCCTTTCTTTGAAATGTGAACTGGTGAATAGCCACCACTTCTCAATACCTCATGAATTTTCTTTTCTAACTCCATTGCATCACGTCCTTTTTTCTTTATCGTATGCAAGCGTCACAATGCAAAAGCTCGTTTCTTGTCGGACTAGGACTTAGACGATTCTGTCTAATGTTGACGAATTAGACTGTAGAATCTAATTTGATGCAAGAAAAAAAGAGACGCTAGGGTCTCTTTCTGTTCTTAGAAGGGAAGTTCATCATCTGACATTTCAACACCTCTGCTGAAGGGGGCTTTCAGCGATAAATTCGGTGGTGTAATGGACTTAATCGGTGTGGGGAGTGGATTCTCTTCTTTTTTCTCCACAATCCTTGGCAACGTCATCTTCATATATGCATTGCGTTCCGGAATTAAGCGATGTGTGCCACCGTGTTCATATTCTTCTAATCCCGCATTTTCATAAAACCGGTATAGGCGATTGGTTTCGTTGATTTTACTTTCCTTATTTGGTTGCTTCTTTCCGAACGGAGATGGTTGTAAAAACACGATTTTCACACCTTTTTCTTCACATCTTTCCAGTAGCTGTTCCATCATTTTCTTTCCCTTGCCTTTTCCACGTTGACTTTCGCAGACCTCTATCTTTGAGATAAAAGCAATTCGCTTCTCATGGAGTTCTGTCCGATTCTCGTAATCAATGTCACGCAAGAACGCCTCTAGATAATCAGTAGCGATATAGTCGTTCCATTTGTTGCCTTCGTTGATTTCCTCAAGCCATCCAATGATAGTTCCGGGATTGACATACTTCTTATCTTCTAGCTTAGTGAAATCTAAAATCATGAAGGTGCTTTTGGCGATAACGTCATCCATAAAAATGGACGTGTAGAGCGTGTTAATTTCTTCCAATGCATCCTCCAGACACTCAAAAACGCCTTCGTTTTTAAACTCAATCAAGGGCACTTCTATCATGATAGTTTCCTCCTATATACGTTATCCTTCGATTCCTATTGTTGTTTGTTTTCTCATGGTATTCGAATTCGCTTTCTCTTATAAGTAAACTGTATGTATCTTGCATAGGATGAATAGGAGTTAAAACAAAGGCATGCTTATGAGCATCTTTATCAAAAGGAGGATTTAGGATGAATCAAAATAGGTATCACTTAATGCATATCGAACAATGGAAGGAAGATTCAGCGGTGATTGAGACGTTTATCCCTCGCATCCCTCCTGAACGTGCAGACGGTGAGGATGATACAATTGAAAGGGTCTGTACATCTACCTCAATTGAGAAATGTGCAAAAGCGGCTCCGAGGATTTGCTATGTCTTATTTGGGATGACAGAAGATATCAATTTATTTGATTTGGTCGGAGAAGAGTTTCACTACTTTTTAGAATCAAAAGAAAGTGGGATGATAGTAAGGGTGTATCACTTTGAGGTGCCAGAACATATCGTGACATCGGCGACATCCATCTTAGAGAGAGGTTTGGTTCCAGATGTATTAACCACCGATGAACACTGGATTCTGGATGCTGTTCAGCCAACTTCGGTTAGCTATGCCGTTATTGGAAGAAATGGAAATGAAATCAAAATGCTGAAAGAATCAGAATCAGTAGACGGACTGGGTGTTTTTGTCCGATGTGATGTGATTGACTCTTATCTATTTGAAAACCGTTTCAGCGAACAGGATGAATTGGAGAAGCCAATGAGTCGTGAGGAAGCGATTCTCTTCAAGAACAGGATTGAAGAGAAATATTTTAAAGAAGTAGCAATTGCTCAAAAACGCTGGGAACAAGAAAAGAAAAAGATGGTGGTCAGTCATCCTGTAAAAGATAATGGTGGAGTGCATCCGTTGCAAACAGGGAACCCTGACCTTCCGTTTTGAATATCTGCTGTGAACAACTACTAAGATGAAAGATAACACTTACTCCAGGCATTCGTCTGAATTTATTTTAAAGGAGCTACTAAACATGGCAAAAGTACAACGAGAAATGATTACGGTATCAGCAAGCTACTACAATTTCGATGAGCAGTATGAAAAAGCAATGGCACATCTCGACGACGAGTCCATTCGTGTGATTACAGTCAATCTGGTATCACGAAAAGAAACGAATGATTCTACTGTTGAAAAATACCTTGTTTTTTATCAGGAGGTTGAAGTGGACGAGGATGAGAAACTGACACGCCATGGTCGATACGATGGTTCAAGCGAGTCAATGATTGAACTACGTGAGCTATCTAAGTTAAACCCCGATACAAAAATTTCAACCGTATTGGTAAACCAGGAAATTGTTTTTCAAGGACTGCGATTAACACCAGCGAGCATCATGGAAGATTGGGGATACTGGGTTGCTTTAGAGCAAAAAGAGCATGGAACACTATCATTTGTTGTTGAAGAAAAGACTCTCGCATGAGGGTCTTTTTTATTTTTACCTATCCAACTGCATAGGATAGGAGATTAACAAATTCAGGCGTCGTTTAGACCATTTTTTTAATAGGAGGCAATCAAAGTGAAATTGGAACTCGAAGAATTTGACAAGTACTGGGAGTTGCATGTGAAATGCGGGAATGATTGGGGTAGGGATAGTGAAATCGAAGTCCGAAAGTATTCCACTCAAGAAGAAGTTGAAGATGCAATTAAACACAAGGATTATTATGAAACCATTCTAAGCATCAAAGAGGTTGTTGAACATAAGGTTCAATTCGTTAAGTCAAATTAAACAGTCTAATAATGCACCCCAAATGGCGTGTGTGGACATTTTATTTCAAAGGAGCGGTTTACCATGTTAAACACGTATGAAAAACAGGATGTAATGGAGAAAAAAGAGCAGATTGTGCTATCAAATGGCGAGATTACCCTTCGTCCACTTAAAATGGAGGATGCATATGACATGTTTGCCTACTGCAGTTTAAATGAAATCGCAGACGGAATGACATGGGATGCTCACCAATCGATTGAAGACACAAAAGCGTTCATTGATTACACGTTAAATCGCTTAGAAGGCTCTAACGACGTATTCTTAGCGATTGAATTGGATGGTGTTATAGTCGGCTCTACAAGCCTCCTGTACGTTGATAACCGTCATCATGTTGCTGAGTTAGGGTACATGCTTAACCCGGCGTATGCGGGACGTGGCATTGTTACAAAGGCAGTGAATCTCATTATGGCTCATGGATTTGAGAAGATGGCGATGAACCGGATTCAAGCTCGTTGCTTTATCGACAACGCCGGAAGTGAAAATGTCATGAAGCGGGTCGGGATGGAATTTGAAGGCATTTTGCGGAAGCGGATGTTTGTCAAAGGACACTATCACGACATGAAGATGTATTCTATCTTGCGTGAAGAATGGAACTGAATAGCAAAAAGAAAAAGCGAGGGAATGTAATCCTTCGCTTTTTTGTATTCTTAGATTTTTTTCGCATCAACAATGCGTCGAATCGTTTCCATGTCGAGTTCCATATCTTGAAGTTTCGGATTTGTATAACTTTCCGGATTCATCTTCTTGAGTTCTTCCAAGAGATATTCCGCTTCCGCTTTCATCTCCGGAGTAGAATCTTCATCATGGTAGATAGCGAGAAGCTTTTGTTCTTCCACTGTACGACCCACCATAAGCTCTTCTTTTTCATCCTCTTCTTCCTCGACCACTTCTTGCTCATTGATACGCATATATTCGTAACACGCTTGAGCAAGCTCATAAATCTCACATTTCATTTCATAGAGCGAGTTCAAATAAAGTTGATAGCCTGCTTTTGACGAGTCTTTCATTTCATCATGCTTATCAATTTCCTTATCGAACTTACGAAACTCTTTATTTAACTCGTAAAATGTTTCCCAAAATCCTTCATGGACATGGTCATACTCGATTTTATCACCTTCAAGTCGTCTCACATCTGTCATCCAATCCTCTGGCACACCGTCATCTTCGGTAGCCATCAAATACAACAGGATATGTGAAACCGGGTAGATTCCATCCTTGTTTTCATTCGGAAATACCCACGGCTGTTTATTCATTGTCTTTGGAGCAGGCAACGCCTTTACTCGTGAGTCTTTTGTTGCCCACCGATAACCACCATACGCCGCTCCACCGATTCCTAAAACCACTAATAACGTCAACATTATTTATTTTCCCCCTTTTTTATCTTACGCTTCACATGAGCTTTAACCTTTTTAACATTTCGCTTGAGTCGCTTTCGCTTTCCAAGCTTTTCTACCGCTTCTTTCTCTTCATCATCCACACGTGCTTTGATGTACATCCACGCAAGGAACATGAATAGAAAAAGAAGGGCGGCAATGATTTCCCAAGGTGATGAAATATCCAATTGAAATGGCATGTTCGTCCCCTCCTTTGCTTTTCTGTTATCCTACGTCAATGAGCTACGCTCGAAAACGTTTTGGATTCCTGAACGAGTTCAATAGTCCACTCCTCAAGTTTTGATTGAAAGATGACGGCACGAGGAGCTGAGTAGCGATTTACATCCAGAATGTCATTCCAGTAAACACCATCGAGTTCAAGCACCTCTTCTGCATAACGAATGATACAGAATGTCCGGGCAAGCGAAGGTGGCAACTTATATTCCCAACCGGAAAGCTCAGAAAGCTCTTTTGTGCCAAAGAAGGTCGTTTCTTTCGTCAAACTCTTCTTCATGAGCCCCAACTCTTCTTCGTCATCCGCTTCATAGCCCCATTCAGAGTACCATTCGTCATAAGTTAAAAACTCCATCGTGGCAGGATATCCTTCATCATCGTATTCATAAATGAACACCTCTCCAGGAGTCAGGTAGCCTTTCTTAAGTCCCCATTCAAAGATTTCGTTCCGCTTCTTCTTTGAAAGTTTATGGTAGTCTAAGAACAATGGATTTTCCTTCGTAACACTATAAAGATTCCCTGGCAAGCGAGCAATTCGTCGCCATTCGTTCGGATGAATAGAAATAGAGAGTCCACTTCCTTCATACGAAGACTTTTTCTCCTTCACTTCCATATTTCCTACATGGAACCACTTGTTTCGTTTCATCAACTTAATAGACATCGTCTATTCCTCCTTAAAAATAAAATGTGAATATCACACCAATCATTTGTGCATCTCTCATTCTATTAAAAAGAAGGGGTGGTCATTCCCATCCCCTTATACTCGCCATCCGTTATCTGCCATCACATCTCGAAGCGTGTAGATATCGTTTTTTAGATTGTCAGCATATTCAGCTCTCTTCACCTTCAGCTGTTTCTTTTTAAACTGAGGAAGGCGACCGGCTCGCTTCAACACATATGACTCGTCTTCCCCGAACAAGAGGACGTTATTTTGTTCATCTTCGTCCTGGATATGCCAGGCGGTCTGGCTGAATCTATTTTTTAAGAAAGTTTTAATCTTGGTTTGTTGCAAGCTAGTCCCCCCGTTTCTTTCAGTTCTTTTCGTAATTCTTCCTCGTATTTGTTCAATGCTTCTCGAATCTGCTCTTCATCATGTTCAAGTAAATACTGAACGTATTCAGGCTTAATTTGAAGGAAGATGGATGCGTTTGAGAAAACATCTTCTACAGTTAATTCCGCTCCGATTCCATCATTCATGACGGCTACCGAAATCTGTTCTTCGGTTGAAGCATATGCCTGGATTTCTTGCATGGTGTTCAGGGGCATATTATTTTTATTTGATGTGGCAACCATCGGGAGATGTTGGATATGGGGGAATTTAGGGTGGTTCATCTTCGCAAACAAATTGATTTCGCTGTATTTAGAAGAGGCTTTTTTAAACAACGCCTCAAAAAATAAGGATTCTGGAAGTTCTTTGTCCATTCGGTCAGCTACAAATGCCATCAACAACTGGCATGAAAAACTGTAAGGGACTTCACTTGTATGCGTTGGGTATTGCTTTTGAATGCTCTCAACATTTCGAACGAGATGCTTCAGTACGTCTTCCATTCTCCAAAGAATGGGAGCTGAACTTTCTACCACGTCTTTTTCTTTCATATCATCAGCCTCTTTCGGTTGGTTTAGTACTATTATTTTAAACCTAATTTTGACTATTGTCAACAAAATGACTATAATAAGAGTATGAATCAGAAAAGAGGTGTATCCATGAAGATACAGATTATGGGGCATGATGAAGCGGTCATGTATCGCCCGAAAGAAAAAACCGGTATCATTCGCCTTTTTGACAGTGATGCGATTCTTGGTAACTCCGAGGTACGAAACGCCCCACTTCTATATGACGAGTTGTTCGATTTTGTATGCACACTTGTGGTGGATGACCTTCACAGTTCAGCAGAAGAAGATTATCCAGGCTCTGTTTGTTTTTCTTCAAAAGAAGCAAAGTGTCTCCTTGAAGCATTTGAGGAGTTGCGTCAACTGGATGAAGTGATTGTTCATTGTCGAGCAGGCGTCTCTCGAAGTGCGGCTGTTGGCATTCTCTTTGCACGATACCTCAAACGACTTGATTTAGAGTGTAGTATCTATCTCAATCATCATATTTTTCCGAATCGACACATCTTGTCGTTCCAGGATGAAATGGGGATTGAACGATGGGACAGCCATCATGAAGAGCTTATGGAACAACTCTTTCAACAAAAGATAGAGGGGAACGAGCAGGAAGTTCGTCAGACCGTTAAACAACTAGGATTTGAATGGGAGGAACTATTATGGAATCAACAATTAAATGGCACCACGGAACATCATCCTTCATGGCAGATAAGATTTTAAAAGAGGGATTTAAGGCAAATCCATATCCGGGGATTTGGGGGTGTGCCGTGTATCTAACGAGTCGAGCCAGTGAAGCGAAGACTTATGGAAATACCATTCTGACAGCAGAGGGAACGAATGAGGATGTACTGTTTTTAAATTATCAAGAAGACATCCCTTCTATCTTCCCTGGACTCTCCTATGAGGAAGAAGAAGCTTGTCGAGGGTTACAGGACTATACGCTTGAAAAAGGATATAAGGCATGTGCGTTGACCTACGGAAATGGAGACATTCATTTAATCGTGTATGACACATCCTTTTTCACGTTCATTGATTTGGATGAGGAGGCAACAGAAAGTATCGCTTAACCTTCTTACGATTTCGTGAGGGGGTTTTTTAGTTGTGAGGGACTCATGAAATACATACGATAAATCAATAAATGATGGCGAAAGCTGTCAAATACAAAACAAAACATAAAGGAGTGTTGTCCATGAACTTTTTTGAACGTCCAAGATTAGTAACAGCAGTGATTTTGTTCATCGAGACCATTTTGGTATTATTGAAGGTTGAATATTTCCTTTTCCTATCATTTGGTGACCTGCTTATCGCATTGGTTTTATTGACCATGTTGCCATTCGGTTTCCATGCTGTTTACAGCTATATTTTAAATGATTTGGAAGAAGTGGAGCCAAATGAAACGTCGAAAGAAGATAATCCTGTTAAGAAGCCCGAAGATGTCTTGATGAATCTAAACGAAAACCCTGTGAAAGAAGAATCTGTTCAGGAATCTTCAACAGAAGTCGTCCAACATCCAGAAGCCGATTCGACGTTAGCCAGTCCGAAACGAATTGTGGCATTAGATGACCTGTATCAGGAAGAGGGGCAGGATGAGGAACTTGCAAAAGAAAACGATGACGTAATTTCCGAACCGGTCGCAACTAAAAAAGCCAATCCTTCCCGCATGGAGCGGAAAAGAAAGGCTCGTAATTTAGACGAGAGCTGATACGTTCTCGTTTTTTGTTTTCTTCAATTTCTCAGCTGTATCTTCTGCAAGACGTATGATGGAGGTGATGCCTTGGTTAAATGTTGCTTCAAACGGTATTTTATATTCTTTACATAATGCTTTAATTTTTTTCATTCCGGTGTGACCACTCAGTCCTAATAAGAAAATCGTAAATGATGATTTTTTGACAAGCGGTTCAAACCGCTCGACTTTCTCTTTCGCATCTATCCACAATAGTTCTCCCCCTCTTTTTTCAACCTGTTCTTGATAGGATGTTCTGGAGCCTTCATTTCCTACTATCATGACGGTCACGCCGTCTAATGTCGGCTCTATGTCATCTGACAAATCTTTTTCTTGGTCATTCCCCTTCTTTTTCCGTGACCATTCTCCTGTTTTTTCATGGGGCATCTCAATATCTTCATGCTTCCAAAGCACCTTGTGTTCGGTTGGCATGCTTTTTCTATAGGCGATATCGATGATGTCACCCTCTTGCAATGAAAAATGTCGAATATCCATTTCGTTTAATACAATTGGGTAACTAACGCCATTGAACTTTATCTCTTCTCCTGTCAAACTACTAGATTTAACGACAAACATTCCGCCCTCTTTTTCAATAACACAGTATTCCATTTGTGTCCGGTCAGGAGCGTCTTTTCCATCTCCCTTTTCAATCAGTGTATAGTGATAGCGATTTCTTCCATCATCCGACGCATCTTCCATTTTTCTTGCTTCCACTCTGTCTCCATGCTCAATGTCGAGTTTTCGAAGAATCCCTTCCGGTATAAACGCATTAATTTCAGTCAATATCGCTCCTCGTAATTTTCTTTCGACTATGTAGCCTTCTTCTGTCTTCACTCTATCTTTTTCTTCTGTCTCTTTCTTCTCTTCCATTCCCTCTATTGTTTCTACGCTCTCTATCTCTTTGTCTCTATCATTATCTACATCGTTTTCGCTATTGATTAAATCCGTTGACTCTTTTTCGATATCGTTTGTTTCGAGCTTCTCTTTTTCAGTGTTCTTTTCAGGTTGCACCTTCTTTGGTGGTGCTTCTGGTAAATCATGAATGGCGTCCAGCACTTCAAAATAATAAAGTAACTTTTCTTTAATCTCATTGGCATTCTCAAAATCTACTTGCTCAATCCAACGCTTCATTTCAAGCTTTGTTTGTCTTAATATCGATTGACGATTCACGTTATCCTTCCTTCCCTATTCCTCTTTTCACTCATAATAAAGGAACAAATTTCCTTCCCGATTAGTATAACGCTATTTACTCCATACGTCTGTCATGAAAAAGAAAAAGAACGTGTTAGACACGTTCTGGAACAAGACTATTTTCACATTGTTTTAAGATGTCAAGCAGTGTGTTGAACGAGATATCTTGATTCATATAAGAATCCCGGAATGGATATTTGTACCACTGTAATTCAAATCCTGTTGGCTTGAAAACAAAATTGGGTCGCACACAAAATGTTTCCTCATCTCCCCAATAATAAGGTCGAATGATGAATACGTCATTCTCAAACCAGACATCCGTTTCATTTCCACTGGTTTCTTCCTGTTTATAGATATCTAACTCTTTATCATCGATGTGTCCATAATTATCAAAGCCACATACATCAAGAAATTCATGAAATTGGGTCTGCCAATCCCGATTGACTGTAAAATTCCCCCGTGAGTTCCCCATCATCAAATTACCTAGTTCCATATTAACCACACTCCTTATTCACTTTTGAAATTTTTGTAGGATGACTTAATTTATAGTCCAGTTGAATGCTTGAATCATAAACATTAACTCTTCGCCCTTTGTAACCTTTTTCATACGGTTTGACTCTAGCATCAAATTGAATGACGTCTCCTTCACGAATCTCTCGAAGCTCTTGAAATCCTTTTGTGAAGTTGAACCAAAGATGGTCAGTCATTATTTCCCCTTCCTGATTCCTCACATCTTTCAACAATAGCGTTGGGAGTATTCCCTTATACCCTCTCTTACCTCCCATTCGAACAAACACTCCTGTGAACGTGCCTCTAAACTCCTCAATTTCCTGCAACTTCCTTCTCATACCACCACACCTTTTAGATTATTGTTTAATTAATTTTATCACTATTGTCAATATATATCAACAAAGAAAACCCTCTTTTCGAGAGGGTTTATTGCCAGGATTGAAGATGCGGGAATAAATGAAGGATTTGATGAAACGCTTGATAATCCTGCATTTTTACTTGATTGAGCAACCGGCGAAACTCATGTTCTGTGTATCGGAGATTATTTAGATTGCCCTTGCTTTCTTCTTGTTCGAAAATGAACGCAATCCAAGCCGCTTGTACCCCCATCACCAATGGATTCTCAAAGTTGTTGGCATAACGTAAATACCAGATTCCAGATTGGACGAGATGACGATTGTACTCACTTTCAAATTCTCGATACTCTTCCTTTTTCACATCTGCAGATAATCGCATAATGGCATTTGAAAGCTGGTTGTTAATCAAATGTACTTGATTTGCCGTTTGAAGATTCTTACGTTTCTCCTCTTCTTTCATCCACCAGTCCATCGCAAAATGATTCATCCTATTATCCTCCTCAATGTACATTGCGTACACCTTTTGTTTTGTTATCCTTTATCCTACTCACTCTCGGTTGTAGTTCATTCCATTTATCTCAAAGATTCTATTTGCATAGCATATTCTATCAATCTGAAATGAGGTGTTTTCATATGAACCAATTAGACAGTACTGTCACCACTTATCTCTCCTATAAAAGTCGCACACTCGACCCCTCAAAGAAAGTCCGCCTCTACCGAAACCTTCATAATGGAAAAATCTCTATTAAGCAAGGCAATCTTGTGGTCGGTCATACAGACATTGCGGTCGTGAAACAGGCACGTTTTATTGTGTCTGAGAAGAATCGGCAGAAGGTTCTTGAAAAGAAACAAAAGAATGTTCACGCTTATGTAGAAGGATATTGGGATGAAACTGTTTTTTCAACACCAGGAGAATCCGTTTGGTACAATCCGTACATGACAGAATACTTTAGAGAAGTATCAACAAATGAACCTTGTCATATGGCAGAGCACGTTGTTGTCACTTCTGATGGTCACATTCAAATATGGAACTAAAAAAGACCCTTTAAAGGGTCTTTTTACGTGAAGAGAATCCATCCTGTCAACATTGAAGAGCTTATGATGACAAGTAGTTGTATTGTGTTGATACGACCATGTACACTTTCCTTCACAACATTCTTTTTGAGCACCTTGTCAATTAGTGAAAGGCAAACGAAGTGAATAGCAAGAACGATAATCGCTACAAGTTGCAGATTAGACAGACCCATCATTATGCTGACCTACGAGAAAACAAGCTTGAAAGAATCGCTGAATTCTCTTTGACGAATTTAAGGATTTCACGCTCTGAAACCGGTTTTCCGTTTCGTTGGATATGGTCAACCCATGAACGAATCGTATCTGCTCGGCGTTCAATACTGACTAATGAGTATTCTTCCACCCATTTTTCATTATTTTGGATTTCCTCAACAATCTGAGGTTTCACAATCGAGACGTCTTTATTTAAGAACGCTTTTACAATCGGCAACTTTTTCATTTCAGAAAATAGGAATTGCTCCACTTCTTCCTTTCGGCTGAATGATAATTGTTTCCCAAGTGCTGTCAATGCCACATATCCTGGTTCTGGAGAGTGGAAGAGACCGAAGAGTTCTTCTCCTGCTTTTGCATAGAATCGAACTTGACGTTCTGTAATCTTGAAGTGATTTGAAATCTTTTCCTTATGAGCAAGGTTTCCGGTTTGGCGACGAAGGAAATACAAGAATTCAATAAATCGATGCGGATTATTCGCAAGCGGGAGGAATTCTGCATTTGGCTCCTTCTGAAGTTGTGCCAATAATACTTCGAGGTCGGATTGAGTCGTTTGGGAAACGACTGCTGAGGATAGTTGTTGTGTCATGAAAGAACACTCCTTTTATATAAGTTGGTTTATTTTTTATTTCTTACCAATAGTTTAATTATAATTTTGCCTATTGTCAATATAAATTTAATTATCAAATGGTAAACATCTGAACGTCAATGACAAGCTGACTGTCTACCTTATCACCAGGCAACTCAAATCGCTGGGCATTGTCATATGCATTCGGATATCCGACACAGTTCATATGGAATGTCGTCCCAGCCTTTTCAAATACACCTTGAAGATGCGAATGACCGCAAATCCAATGTGGAGCGGCTAAAAATGGCACTGTCGAATGATAACAGCCATTCGGTGAATACGGAGAGATGGACGGATGAACAGGCGGTACATGCGTCACCATGACGTCAATGTCTTGCCCCTCAAGACCATCATACCAATCAGCAGATGATTTATAGAGAAGTCGTGCGACATCATCCATATTCCACGCCTCTTGATGCTTGATATAGGCTGAATCATTCGAGACATTCCGGTAGAAATCCCAATCCCCCATTGATTTCGGAAGATACCAAAGGACATCTCCGGCAAAGGTTTTTCCTTTGAACGTATGTGTCCGTTGGATGAGCGGGATAACATTTTCGATGTGAGCAGTCTTCTCAATGACCTCTTGTACCCGATTCAAGGAATGGTGTTTGTATTTCTTGTTGTCACGTTTGGAAAGAAGATACAAGTCATGATTTCCAAATGTCCAATACACCATCTCATAATGCTTCGATGCTTCATCAAGTACCCAAATCGTCTGTGCGTTCACTTCGCTAAAATCACCAGCAAGGACAAGGACTTCTCCTGTTTTCTTTCTCAAAATACGCCGAACGAATTCTCTCGTCCTCTTTTCCCACTTCAATTGATTCGGAATAAACGGAACCCAGTGATTAATGTGCATATCTGCTACATGGTCAATTTTCATACTTTCTCCTCCTTTTAAATAAAAACGATTTCGTTTCCCTATCGTTTAATACGTCTTATTATATTGACTATTGTCTAAAATGACAACAAAAAAAGAAGTGTCTCATATGACACTTCTCGTAGAATTATAGTTTAGGTATTTCCAACGTAAATATTTCCCGATATTATTATTTGTTACATGTTCGACATAGGTTTCTTGAATGAGATACGTCGATTTCAGAAATTCACAATCTTGAACTAACGATTCAAACACTCTCAAAATCTCTGATACCAATTTTTCTGAATCCAGGTGTTCAAATTTTGCCTGACCGATGTCTTTTGATATGAAGAATTTTTGAAGCTCCAGACATTCTTCTCTCGTCAATACTTTGGGCATTTCACGAATGAGTGGCACGATTTGATTTGGTCTTACAATATTGAAAATCGATTCGTTCTCGATTTCGAGATTTTTATTCGGAATGACAATCATGCTTTTCACTTGGTATTTGTCTTTAGACCCAAAGCTCTCTCCAATCAGGCGTTCCGTTAATGCTGTATGTCGATTCACTTGGTCGAAAATTTTATCCTTGTCGCTTCGAATCCAATCATGATAGCCTTTGTCATACCACAAACCATCCTTAGAAATTTTAACCACTTTATACCCGTTCGCACCAATGTTTTTGATTTCTAAAGAAAAGATTCCTTGTTCAGTAAAGAGTAGGACATCATTTTCAACTGTACCTTTGTCGCTTTGGAATCGAATGCCGTTTAGCGGAAGTAATGTATCCTTGAAATCTTCAAGGTAATCCGAAACCATCATTTCCCCTTCTACGCCCGTTTTAATTGCCATTCTAGCATTCTTTAATTCTTCCAATGCCTTCTTTAGAAACTCTACTTTTTGATTCGCAGAGTCGATAACTGGAAGTGTATTCTTCATCAACCAGTCTTCAAGCTCTAATTTAACCTGGTAATGGGGACATCCAAAAACGTCATTAACTTTATAAGAGGCTGTGTTTAATACTTCTTTCAATGGTTTCAATTCGTCCATCACAGAGATTTCTGACACAATGTCTGTTGTGGTATGAGGCTGAATTCCCTCTTTCAGGCGATTTAGGTCGTTCTTGTATTGAAGATACGCTTCGTCGTTGGTCTTATGGCATGTAGGAATCTCTTCTTGAATTTCAATCATTTCAGGCTTTGTCTTATCCAGGTTGTAAAGATGGTGTCCAAGTGAAGATACCCGCTTTCGATATTCCGATTCTTTTCGATAAATCAAATACTCTCGAATGGCAAAAACCGTTCCATTTGTTATGAACACCCATGCTAAGAACCCCCAGAACAATTCACTAAAATCTCCATAGGGCTGGAAGATAAGATTTAAAATAAAGGCAGTAATCAGAACCCCTATAAATAACACTTGTTCTCGAAACGAAAAGTGTTGGTCTTTCGTCATTCGCAACCCTCGCAGGATACTCATCCCATTTCGAACAAGAAATTGAACTATATTGTTTTTCATTGGTAAAACCCTCCATTCTAATACCGTTTCTTAGATAATTTTAATAGCAACAATATATTTTTGTCAAATATATTTTACTTAACAACCGTATTGGATATCTTATGACCAACCAACTCTTTGCATAACATAAAGCATTAATAGATGAGAGGAGTGCTAATGATGGCACGCAAATCAAAGGCAAAAAAAGAATCGGTGGTTGTCGTGAAGAAGAATCCGGCTATCTTTACAGAAGATGAGCTGATTTCATATCGCAAGACACTGATTCAGGAATTGACATGGCAAAGCAAGGGACAAATTTCAGAAAAAGACATTGAAGAACTTGCTGAAAGTGTATTGAACAAGGATGAAAAAACGACGTTGAAGCTTCGCAATAAAGGCGTACTTCAAATGACTCGTGTACTGATTCAAAAGCACCTCGAAAAGGAGAAACAAGCATGCTAAACAAAACAGTTGAAAACGTAAAGCGATGGGCGGAAGAAGATGTCATGAACTATGAATTGACTTTTTCAGTAGAGACCTTCAAAGGAATGACGATTGCTGAAGAAACGTTCGACGCAACAAATACTTTGGGTCAATGTGAGACACTGGAAGGGCTTTCAGAAGATGGGCTCTGTCAATTGAAAGCTGACCAGCTTCTTCACTTCAATGAGTCTTCAACGATTCAAAACCAGGTTGTCATGCTTTCTTTCGAGAAAAAACCAACTGTCGTATACCATCTGAAAAATGGCGGGATTCAAGGTGAGGTAATTGTCGATGAGGATGCGTACCGTAATTTGCTAACGGTTCATTCCTCACATGCGACGGATAAAATCGATGAACTGATTCGTTGGTATGCGGATAAGGAATTCTCGGTAAGCTCAGCAAGCGACCATATTTTGATTTATGAGAATGGTGCATTGATTTCGACGACCATTCATGATTTTCCGGAGATTGAAGAATGATTGGAGAAGCTATCCGACATCTTCGTAATCATTATGTAGAGATAGAACAGTTGCCAGACATCAGAAGTATCAACAACGGACTCTGCGTTACGTTTGCAGAGGAAATTGAGTACATGGTAGAAGGTGCTGAACATACCAGTAACGATTTTTTTGTTGTTGAGATGGATGAAGGATGGAATGGAGATGGAAGCGACAAATGGGATGAGAAACTTCTTCTAGAAGCCAACTCTCTTCCTCCCGCTCCATACACAATGGAAACAGCAAATCAGATTCAAGGATATCATCGCTGGATTCAATTCAACGGCAAGCATTATGACGCTGAATGTCCGGATGGTGTAGTAAATTTCTTTGAGCTTTCCTTTTTCAAAAGGTGGCTGGAAGCGATTCATGAAGAAGACAAAAAGACGCAAAGGCATTGAGCCCTTGCGTTTTTCTTATTGCAAAAATAGGAGAACATCCTCAGCAAATTTGACCCGCTGACGAGATTCTTTCGTTCGAAGAAAATTCAAATTTAAATCGCTGATACGCACCCGGTCAAGTGCATCCGCATCTTTAAAGATTGGAAATAGCTTTTGCACGAGTTTTTTGACCGTAGGGTCTTGAATATCGTTCATTGCGTTCACACCATCTTCATCCGATTTACAGTGATAGCGAATGATGAATTCGACCGCTTCCATTTCTTCAGCTGTGAGATACTCTGGATATACTCCACCATCACCATCTTGAACGATGAAGAAGGTATCCAAGTCCAAATCTCTCATCTTTTCTAAGCTCCACTCTCCATGATATTCGCATGCCTCATCATGCTTCCTTCCAATATCATGATAACATGCAGACAACATGAGGATTCCTCTTTCCTGTTCCGAAAGACCAATGGCGTTAGCCAGAGAAATGCAATGGAGCAATACTCGACGTACATGTCCCACGCCGTGTACCCCATAGGGAGACTCATAATACTCAGACTTAATGAAGTAATCTCTCATGGACTGATACTCTGTGATAAGTCCGCTCTCTTCCAATGAACGAATCTCGGTTTCAGTACTCACCATTTCTTCTGCTTCTGTAATGACGACATTGCCTGGAAGAATGATGACCTCATCTTCGTTTCGTCTTGTAATATAGTCAATGATGTGTTCTACATCAACAATACCTTGAACGACACGTCCTTCTTTTCCCAAACGATTCGCAAAGAAGTACGCCACCTTTTCACTGATTGTCCAGCTCATCGCCTTCTCTACTGAAGTGGATTCGTTACCCATTCCTCGATAGACCGTGATTTTCCCATCCTGAACGTCTACCCGCTCTTTAAGTCTTTTTATCGCCCGGTTTCGTTCGGATTTTTTCTGATGTGAAATAGCGTCTCGTACCAACTCGATAGGAAAAACATCAATTCCATAATCATGTGTTACGTGCATATCCATAAATAATTCGTAACGTTCTGAAACCGGAATTTCCTCATAAATCGTTTCAAAAACAAGATGTTGACCGATTGTTTCTGTCATCATTAGTAATGATTCGTAGTTTTTTTCTTTCATCAACTGTTGTACTTTTTTAAGTCTTCCTGAAAATGAATTCGCCATAATATCCCAAGATAAAAATCCTTGGTCAAGAGCGGCGAAGCTCTGGAATAATTGCTTGTCCCAATAACAAAAAGGAGAAAAAACATGTTCCTTGAGATGATAGAAATGTTCAATTTGAATTCTTTCACTTTCGCAAAATGATTGAACTTCCGATGTATCAAGTTCGTTTTCCTTTGCATATTCTAGATAGGGAACCATTTCTGATTTAGTAACAGGTGTGTTGACGGATTTTACAACCCAATCGTGACCAGCCTTTTTAACTCCGGACATTGTGTCCACCTTCCTTTTCTCATTATGTATCATCATATGCAAAATAGCTTCTGTCAACAAAAAGAAAAAGATGTCTTAATGACATCTCTTTTTTATTGGGTCACAGACTCCGCTCCCTCCTTGATTCCGTTCTCAATACTCTGTTCAATCCCCTCTGTATCGACATCAGGCATGTCCACATTTACATCAGGAGACTCTACATTCACATCTTCATTGTCATTCTGTACATTTTCTTCTGTTGGTTGTGTTGTCATTTCATTCCCAACATTGTCATTGTTTAAGAACAACATACCGGCAATCACGACAATGGCAATGACAGCAATGATACCTACAATCCAGCCTTTGCTTTTACGGTTTTCTTTTTCGTGGTTCGGCTGATTGACCACGACATTTTGTTGATTTTCTGGCTTTCTTTCATCCCTCACCTTATTACGTTCTTGTTCATTCATATTATCTCCTCCATTTTTTCATTTTTTATCGAAACGGTTCTTTTCTTGCATATACGTTTTTACCCACACTTAAAAATTTTTAAACAATAGTCAAATTTTAATTGATTTTAAGTTGTTATATTTATACGATTCCGGTATAGAATAAATATTATTTAACAAATGGCGTACTTTCGTACATATCAACAGGTATCGTTGTTCCCCACAAACAACTTGTTTAAAAGTTCGTGTCTATTTCCTACAAATAGACCTTCATATATAAAGTCGAAAAGACATTTTATTTTAAAAGGAGCGGATTTCTAATGAAAACTGTAAAAACTATTTTTGGTGCAATGATTGCGTATCGTAAAGTATTACTCACATCGGGGTTAGCATTATTCTTGTATGTATTAGCAAATACAGGTGGCTACTCGACATTCGAATCAGTTTTATCATTCGTCATCAACACAGCTGTATTTTACTTTGCGGCGAAAGGGTTAGTGAGTTCTGCAGGCTCTAAAAACCGTTTCAAAGGAAAGAAATTCAAGTTTGTAGTTGTTGATAAAGAAGAAGCATCGGAACAATATCCTGGTAAAAGTCCGCTAGTTGAACAACTTGCGACAAATCATGGAGTTCCAACACAGCAATTGTCAATGGGGATTGAAGCGGATAAGGGTGACTTATTGGGCTCAAAAACCATTGTGGAAGCGAAATAACAAAACGCCTGATTGTAGTCGCCGACAATCAAGCATAGAGAGACACATCCCCACAATGTGTCTCTTTTTTGTTTGCAAAAAAGCCCTTCCATAAAGGAAAGGCTTTTACTTACGCTTTTTTCATTTTCTTCATCATTCGGTCTTTAAGTTCATGACGACCAAGACCATTGGTTTCTGTTACGGTGCTTGCTTCGATAATTGCATCCTCATCAATCAGCATGATGATGTCACGTGCTTTGCTATAAAGGAATTTGTTTACAATGGAATACAGAACAACTTGTTCTTCACCACTGTACCCGCCTTTTCCGCAAAGAACCGTAATCGATAGATGCATATCTTCTGTCAAAGCCCGTGTGATTTCCTCATGTTTCTTGGAGATAATCATCAGCGACTTGTGTTGATGGAACCCTTCTTCCACGCTGTCAATGACTTTCATGACGGTATAAAAGACGACAACGGAAAGCATCGCTGATTCAAGACCAAACACAAAGATGGATAGTCCGAATACAAACAAATTGCCGACAAAGATGGTTGTACTGACACCAATCTTATATTTTTCCTGGAGCCATACCGCAATCATTTCAACACCATCGATTGCACCACCCAAGCGAATCACGAGTCCAATCCCAAGACCTAAAATAATCCCACCATACAATACGATGAGGATATCAGAATCCGTTACCGCCACATGTATTGGATACTTCGCAAGGAATAAAAGAGTTGCCAAAAGTGAATATAGCGAACGGAAAAAGAATTTCTTTCCAAGTAATCGAGCTGTAAAAATGAGAATAGGCATATTCAATCCGAAGAAGATAACCTCAAGCGGAATGTTAAAATGCTCTTCTCCCATGATGGCAAGCCCTGTCACCCCTCCATCAACGAGACCATTTGGTGCGAGAAACAATTCGACGGCTGTCGCTACAAACAATGATGCAATCGTGAGGACAATGTAATGAAGTGTGGTCACCACATAATCCTTTGCTGTCATCTTTTGTTTTGGTACGTTCGTTTGAACTTTCATTGTCCCTTCTCCTTTCAAGTAAAACCAGGTCTTACAATGAAGACCCGGTACCTGTTTTTTGTTTTCACTATTCTATTAGAATGAGAAGACGTTCATCAGCCATTTAAAGCCGATTCGATATGTTCCCACTTGATTTGCACAGTAGAACCAGACATCATGCCAAACACCATCGTTTGTACAATCTTTTCTGGTTTTTCCGCTAGAACCGCACGGGCAAAATCGCCACGATTTTCACTATAGTGACGCTCATAAAGAGCACGTGCCTCAGAGTGCCATGCCTCTTGAATGGCAACGATTTTATCTTCCATTTCTTCCATTTCTTTTTTCGTCTCTTCATTGCCCATGTTTGCGAGAACATCGTCCAACTTATTTTCTTCCATTAGTTTGAAAACCGTTGGAGCAAGAAGGTGTGGTTTCGTTTTGAATTTCGTATCGAGTGATTTTGGTCGAAGGAGACTTAAATATTCTTCTGCCTTGACCTTTAACATCGTACCGTCTTCAAAATAAATGACCCATCCTTCCATGTTTTTCACATGCTTTTGTTCGGCAATGGCATTACCCAAAGTCATTCCGTGGTAGAAAACGGCTGACTTCACACCAAGTTGATTCGCCATTTCTTCCACTTCTGTTGGGTGTACATAGTGTCCGGTATTACGGTCACGGACAGCAATAAGACGGAGTTCTTCCTTCTCATATTTCACGATAAGAGCATTCTCATCACCTTCTTGAAGCAACAGCTCAAAAATCGGTGTATATCCTTCTTGAATGAAAGAACGGACGGTATCGACATTCGTAGTCGTTAAGAGATGATGTTTAGCTTTGTTGTTGAACTCAAATCCATCAATGGCTCCTCGTGTTGCCGTATATAACTCGCCATCATGTTCAAAGACGTGAATCATACTGCCATCTAACTTTTCCATAATGTGAATAGGTTGATTGAGGTTTAATTCGTGTAGTTGTGTTTGCGGACGTTCGTTGAGGTTATAAAATTTGTGGAATGGTAGGGAGAGGACTTCCATCTCCGGGTAACTGTAGACGATACCACGGCTGTTCTCGCTGAGGACGTTCCACCAGCGACCGATTGTTTTGGAGTAATCGAGCTGAACAAAGAACTTCCCGTCTACTTTATGAAGATGAACATTTATCTTTTGAAAGAGTTTAATGAAGAGTGTTTCACCGTGTAGGGATGGGTCTGCAACAGCTTCATGAATCGGCTCCCAAAGTTCTCTGTGAGATTCTAGGAATGGTGTCACATTTTCTTCTGTCAGAACGTTTCGAAGTTCAAACATATCAAAACGTCCATATTCCTTAAATGGTTTTTCGAGCATCTCTTCCACTAAACTTTTAACCAACAACGTCAACTTCTTATGCAAAACAATCGCATCTTCTAAACGTGTATCCACTTGTAACATTTTCATCATATTTCCTCCTTAGATTGTGTCAATTAGACACGCCATTTTTTACTAACTCTATATGCTATGCATATTCAGTATGTCTTAAACGTTGACAATAGTCAATATTTAGTTTAGAGTATAGTCATGAGGTTCAGGAATAAACCACTTCCAAGAACACTATCATGAGAGAACATGGTCAAATGACTATGAAACAAACAATTAGAGGAGATGGTTCGTTAGATGTTTAAAAAATTAGGTTCAGATTTATTGGGATTAAGTGATATCGGGAAAATTTTAACTCCTGAACAATTCAGTCATGCAGATGTAGATGATTACATTTTGAATGAAGACAATGAAAAGATTTACTTTGTGATTAAGAGTAAAACGGACGAGTATTGCTTCACAAACTTAGCACTCATCCATTTGGATGGAGAATCAGCAGTTTCGTCAAAACGTCTTTTAAGCCGTTATGATTATTACTACGAAGCGATTGACCAGGTACAACTTGAAACGGCTGGAACAGTCGATTTAGATGTCGAATTAAAATTCACGATTGGCGGAGAGTCCTTCAGCATTGATGTTGATAAAAATCAGCTCGACAAGTTGAAAGACTTGTATAAAGCTCTCTATAAAATTTCTGTCATTCAAGACCAAAATAAAGCCAAAATGAACTATGCTGTTCAGTCTCAGGAGTTAGCTTCACGCTATCTGGAACGAGCAGGTATGTCAGCAGGACAAGGTTCAGGCGTTGTATCAGACTTTGAAGCGATTCGAAATTCAACTTTCGAGTTCATGAAAGAACAACACCAGGCGAACTTACGCACGGACTACGGAGACGTATTTGAAAAATATATCAACAACTAAGTAAGAGAGTGGATATCCACTCTCTTTCGTGCTTTCTAGGTATATTACAGTTTGATGACCTCGACTTTACATTTCTGTAACACCCGACTTTTCGAAAAAACCCTGGAGTAGAACAGGTTTATGAATATGACACTTATGTTTTTGGCAGATAAATAAATTTTGAAGAAACAGGGAGATGATAAAATGGAAACAACATTTTCAAAAAAGGTGAAACAATGGACATTAGGATTGGCTGTTGCCACATTTGGTGTTACCACGATGGCAATGCCATCAGAATCGCTCGTTGCTGAGGCGGCTTCTGTTAAGAAGTACGAAACCACGGATGCGTTAAATCTACGCACAGGAGCTTCGGTCAAGAACAAGCGAATTTTGACGATTCCAAAAGGTGGAGTTGTTCAATATGTATCGAGCCACAACGGATGGTACAAAGTGAAATACGAAGGGAAAACGGGGTATGCGAGTGCAAAATATTTAAAACGAGTTGGGTCAACAATGAAGAAAGGTTCAACCTCTAGTATTGCTTCAAGTCAATACATCAAAAAAACGATGGATGTTGAAGTGACGGCTTATACGTTTAACCATGGAGCTAACATCACGGCTTCTGGACGAAAACTACAGGTCGGCTATACAGCCGCTCCACGTGAAATTCCATTTGGTTCAATTGTGGACATCCCTTCTATTGAAAAACAATTAGGGGTCAAACAATTGACGGTGTATGACCGTGGCGGTGCGATTAAGAGACTCGGAACAAATAAGATTCGCATTGATGTGGCATTCCCTAGTTATGCCCAAGCCATCAAATTCGGACGCAAAACATATAAAAATGTACCGGTCTATGTGAAACGATAACAAACAGGACTCACCATCATGGTGGGTCTTTTGTATTCTTATGATTGTTGCATAGCATAAGGTATCACGTATAAGGAGATGATAGTTTGAAAACAAAATCGTTACTGGTAGCCAGTGCCATCGTGTTGACTGCAAGCATGTTAGGAGCTTGCACAACAAAACAGGAGAAAGAACCGGAAGTGAAAGAAGAGGTCGTAAAAGAAACCCCTGTTACTGTAAGTGAACCTCAGACTAAAGAAGTAGAAGAAGAAATGGAGGATAGCATGATGCCCCCTGTCCCAACGGCTCAGGAACTGACGAATGTCATGAAGACGTATGACTCTTACTCCGAATACCAAGGAAAACTTGATGAGGTTGGGCTGACAGAGCCAGACCATGTCGTAAAAGATGTTGCCCTTGCAGGTGATGGCGTCAACGAATACAAAGCAGATATCTACTTCTATGAGGCGAGTGATGGATACTTCGCTATTTATGTACAGGGAGATACCATCATCAAAGAGCTTCCGGAATCCATCGGGATGAACACCTGGACAAATGAAGATGCTGAAGCATTTATTGCCGATAAAAAATAAGCAAACAAAAAGAACCTATTCAATAGGTTCTTTTTTATCTGCCTCAATCTTGATATCTTTATATTTACCTTCAAACATGTTGACTAGCTTTTCTTCTTCAATCGAATCATTTAGTGATACTGTGACAACCATCTTCTTCTCAAGTCCCTCTTCTAGTGCAGTCTTTAAATCCACATTCCCATTCCAGAGAACGTCATCTCCGAACAATATTGTATCCACACTCTTCGGAACTTGAATTTCGACACGCTTCACTGAAATGTCTTTTTCTTCAAGCTCTTCCTCAAACATCTCCGTATAATCACTTACCCAGGTTCGAACAAGGTAGTCATCATAAAACGTTCCATCCTTATATTTTTCAACTCGATAGGACTCCCCTTTTTCATCTTTAAATGAACCGGCAAACTGCATCGTCTCCCAATCATATCCTGCTTTCACATCGAACTCTTGTCCATGTCGAATCATTAAATGATTGCCATACTCCTGTTTGTTTTCACTCAATGTATTCTGCAACCAGAAAAGACCTGCTACTGCACAAATCGTGAGAGACATCATTAAAATTGAAAGTATTCGTTGCATCTTATCCCCCTCTTTCCTCTATCTTTAGATTCATTATGGGATAATAATTGACTATTGTCAAATTGTTTGAGAACGAAAGAAAAACGAGAGTGGTTTCCCACATCTCGCTTCAAGCACGTCAAGTGACGGTTTGTATCCATGACCGACGAGCGTATCGTTGAGATGATTCTATCACCCTTCCGAATCCTTGTCTATCTTTTTCACCCACAGCTTAAAGGTCTCAGGCTCATACCCTCGTTCAACTAAATCTTCCATCAAACATTCCAGGCTCAATCCCTTAATGAAATCGTGCAGTATCCACCCATCCGATTTGGACGGATAGAAAATTCGCCAGTCTTTCATCTGTTTCGACCAGCAGACGCCTAATGTCGTGGAGTAGTCAAAGCTATTGGAGCGTTTGGGTAACCCTAATTCTTTTCTCCGAATGCTAAAACGTAATGTTTTGAGGTCATACCCTGCTTCTTCAAGTTCCTTCAAGAAATTTTGAAAGAACTTATCGGAGATGATGCTATAGATATACCAGCCATCCGGCTTTCGTGGGAAGTAAATCTTCCAGTCATTCTCCTCTTTCGACCAGCAAACCCCTAATGTTGTTGTATAATCGAATCCTCTTGCCATTTTCATTCCCCTTTCCGTGGAATCCCTAGTTTATTGTATTTCCATATGATAGTTCCGCTGTTCCTTCTTTATCATTTCTAGCTTATTGGAAATAAATATAATGAACCCTGCATAGCATATGAGCAAGCACAGCAACAGGCGTCCACAAGGACAATTTATTTTAAAGGGAGAGTTTCAATATGAAAAAGCAACCAGGATTTGTCGTACTACAAGCAGAAAACGGATTTGTACGAATTACGCATGATACAAACACGGGTACATTTCGTATGGGGTTCAAATCAGGGGACAACATCCAGTGGAAGTTCATCTCAGAATCTCTTTATCAACAGATGGCAAAAGAGCTTGCTCATCAGCCAGGTAAAAGTTCATAAACACATAGAAAAGAACCGTTTACCCGGTTCTTTTTTGTGTACCTTCTATTTTGACGATAGAATCCTTATCTTGATTCTTTTCATATAAAATATCAATCATCGTTTTCATAATTAAGGTATCCTGTTCTGTCCATTCCTTTGGATTCTTTAATTTTGACTCAATATACTTTACATCGTCATCTTCTGAATCCTGTTTGTGCCCAATGAGATACGAAGCAATGGAACCTGTCACGACCCCGATGATTCCAATCCCGACAATCATCAGGATGACGGCGAGTGTTCGCCCTAGTCCAGTTGAGGGAGAGATGTCTCCATATCCAACGGTTGTCATCGTGACAATACTCCACCATACTGCATCGCCGTAGTTCTGGATATCTGGTTCCACTAAATTAACAGGAATCGATACAATAAATATTAGAACTAATGCAAATGAAATAGTTCTTTCCAGTTTATTCTCTCTAATGATTTGATAAATCGGGTTCATGAATCGAGTCGCAATCAAAATAATTCGAATCAATCGGAAGATACGGAGAATTTTTGCGGATTGAAAAATGGCGTCTAAGGGAATGGCTACAATGATATCGAGCGGATTTTCTTTAATGAATTGCCATTTCTTCGGAGCACGTACAAATCGCACAACTACGTCTAAGAAGAAGACAAGCCAAATAAACCGGTCAATCCAGATATAGTCTTCGTTGTCCGAAAATAATGTGGCAAGAGCAATCAACGCCAGCATAAACAAAAACACTTCATACGTGATTTTCACTTTCATCCGGAACATTTCTTTGAACCATTCTTGTTCTCGAATCCCTCTCCATTTGTCTATCCATGTAACCTCTTGCATATATCCACTCTCCCTTTCATAGGAGAGCAAGCATCTCTCCTTGTTATTCGTAATAAGGAAATGCTCCATGCGTGAATAAGAGTTCACCCATTTTTTCAGCTTCCTCGATATGTTCAACGGTTTCCATGTGAACATTTACGTCCACGGTCATACCATCATGTTTTCGTAATTGAATACGAGCCGTGAAGAAACGTGTCCAGTGTTGCGTTGAAGGATAAATCCCTTCATAAGCATCCACCGTGACATAATACCGCTTTCCATTATCATCACATACGGGCTTTTGATAGCTTGTATCATACATGCTCAAGGAATCCTTCTTCATCTCCCATTCATTAGTGAAGCTTTTGTATCCTTTTTGAAGCAAGGCATCGTGAATCGCTTGATACTCTTCTCTCGTCATTAAAAGCACCTCTTTTTTCTTTTATCATAACTATATTTTAGACTATTGTCAAATAGAAAAGAGGGCGAATTCGCCCTCTTTTTATTATTGAAGTTTATATTCAATCGTGAAATCCCCGTTTTTATCTTCAACCATTTCTACCATTAGTTGTTTTCCGTTTACGGTAAGCAACGGATTGTGGCTCACGAAGAAGATTTTATTTTTAAGACTCCGACCATCTTTTGTATCACCCAATTGAATCGTCGAAAAACTGGAGACAACCGGCGTCAAAAGCTTTCTCACCCTTTTTGCCTCGATAATTTCCTCTTTTGAGTAAAAATATTCTTGACGAATCTCATTTTTCGCATCCTTAACTTCTCCAACGGAGACAGTCACATTGCCATCGATAATCTCAACTTCAGCTTCTTTGCTCTCATCCATTTCTTTTTTAGACCATGCGAAGGATTCATCCAGATTGCTGATTGCCAGTTTTTCAACAACATCATCAGACAACACTAATTTTGGCGTTAGACTTGTAGAAGAACTGAATGAAACTTGAGCCACTGTCTCGTTCCCGTCTTTGACGATGTACTGATTATCATTGACCCGCTGACTAACTTTAGTTAAGGCGGCGTTCATCTGCTCTCTAGACAATGTCTTATTCGATGTTTTCACTTCATCCACCTTTGAAAGGATATCTCTCTTTGGCACAAATCCTGTTTTGTTCCCAATTTGAACGTAAAGCTCATCTTTGGTTTCCCCAATCTTCATCATCCGTGTACCATTTGGAATGGATGTAGACGCTCGTTTTGATTTGAGCTTCGTAGCGTTTGACGATTCTACGACATGTCGAGCGGTCATTTTTACTGGAAGTGTCGCCTTGGTCAATGTCACTCGTGTTTCATAAGGGACACGACTCTCGTCAATTCGAATTTGTCTGTTCCCTACTTTAAATGTTTTTGCAGGTTCTTCACCGTGGAAGTAAGAAGACTTTTTCGTAAATTCTTTATAATCCGGACTGTTTTCACCTAAAAGTGCTCGAATTGCGATTTCAAATCGTTCAAATGTCTCTTCAATCCCATCCTCATAAGACGTATCATCTGTAAAAGTAAACATGCGAGGATTTGAGATGGTCACACTTACATTTTCGGTAGACTCTTCATGAAATTCAACCATAACAACCCCACCATAGGGCAGACTCGATACATATTTCCCATTTCCCACAGACTTAAATCCTTTCAGATTACTAGCCACAAATTGATACCGGAATTGTTCCACATCCGAGGCGTTGATTTTCTTCAAGGAATTTTGATGGACATATCCCACTTTCCCGTCCTGTTTGACTTTCACCCACTGTCCCCGCTTCTCCAGAGATTCGACGACCGAATTTTTCGGTGCCCATTCAATTACTTTCGCTTTCATACTCGCTGTTGCACGGACATTTGCTGTTGTCGTTACCTTGTAAAACGTATTGGCTTTCTTCTGTACTTTGGTTTGTGATACCGGTGTTTTCGCCAATGTTTCTGCAGGATGCACGCCTGCACCTAACATCACGGCTCCCGCTGTCAATACGACGAGTTTGTTCATTGTTTTTCGTTTCATCATCATCATCCTTCCAACTTCTTTTTCTAGTTTCATCTTATCTATCTGCTCCCAGCTACTGCAATAAAATACAGTCGTAGCAATGGTTTAGAGTCGATAAAGAATCTTACTCTCAAAATCAGCCTCCTATCAAACCATGAATATATGACTATTGTCTATTTAAATGAGATACTATAAAGGAAAAGAAACGGGGGTGTCATGATGGACTTTAAGCAGAAGTTAGTTTTGGGTTTTTTCATCTGGGGATTTATCATCTTGATTTCAAGTGGTCTTTCTCTAAATCAACATACCTGGTTTGTCGTCTTGACCTTTGTTCTGACCATGACCGGACTGTTTGGTGGAAAACGTATCTATCAAAAAATAGTAGACAGAAAGAGCCGTCCGTAATGGAAGAGGCTCTTTTTTAATAGGATGAGATATGTACAAAATAAAGGTGTGAACATCTCACCATTTACCCTAGTAGGGGTACCAAACCTTCAAAGGAGAATGATTATATGAAACTCTATCATCTATCAACTGACATTCATCATGACGGCGTATTTGAACCTCGCATTCCATCAAAAGATGTTCGGATGAAAGGAGAGGAATCTGAAACGCCCCGAATCTGTGTGGGTTTGACACTTGAGGGATGCTTTAGTGCCATTCCAAGCGGTGGTTCTCGACTCGACAGCCTAAACGAAAGTCAAAAAGGCTATTATAAAGTCTTTGAGATTGATACGGAGAAGCTAGGAATCTCTGACTCTGACATTCTTAATTCTGATTTTCTATATGAATCAGGTAAAGTTGAGGATGCGTATATCACGGATGAACATTGGATTACAACAGGGTTTGTAGTGCCAGCAGAGGATAGCTATGTCATCCTGTTGCAAGACTGGGAAGAAGAGGTTCATGACCTCATACCTTATCACGTCATGAAGGCAGGAGATGATGAATACGACGGTGACTACTGTGAAGCTTATTGCGATATCATGGAGTCAGACCATGTACCATGCGTTAACGCTATCAGCAGTTTGGATTTTAAAACCGGTGCGTTTGAGAATAATCAGAAAGTTGAACTTCCACACCTGGATGAATTTGACCTTGACTTCATGAACGAACGGTTTGCTCACTCCGACATTGAGTTGGAGATGGTCGATGATTTATTTGGGGAATGTGTTGTAAAAGGAAATGGATTAACCGTAGAAAACTTAGCCATTACACATTTAGCATGTGCGTGGTAACACAAAAAGCAGAGGAACTTCCTCTGCTTTTCTTTGTGTTCTCATAAAGTTGTCTAAACAACGATATGATTACTCTAGTTATTTTTTCTCCACTACATCCACAGCGTAATAGGGATATTCTTCGTGCTCTACATAAAGAATTTCTCCCATCACGAAGTCCTGACCAATGAACGAGACTTCTTGTTCTTTGTGCCAGTGCGGAAGCTCATCATGCTCTTGCAATAGAGCGTGTACATCAATTCCTTTCGTTGATGAAGAAAGTTTGAAGACGACTGGTACAAAGATGTCGTCGAAACTTTCAAAACCGTATTCCTCCATCAATTCATCTGCATAATCGTCATTAATGTATCCGTCATGAGCAAACCCAATCGATACAGAAATGTCCTTTGACCAATGAGATGCCCCGTGCCATTCTTCCAATATTGCCCCCTCTTTCAAGAACATTTTCGGAAATTGCATGCCACGATACAAAGGCTGATGGCGTTCACTTTCTAACAACTTTAAGAAATCTTTTAATCCATGGGATAAAATTCGTGCTCCTAAAAAATAGTCGAGTTCTTGTACTACATGTTTATCCATCTTAGTTACACCCCGCCATAAAACGTTCTCCGAGTTTGTAATCCGTCAATTCCAATTCAAGAATGATTCGGTGGAAACGATTCCGCCAGTGTTGCGGAATGTCATGATTCCCTTTCCAGTGATTCCGAATGATAAGGGCAAGTTCAACTACATCTTCTTCCCCTTCATACGGCTTTTCGAAAGCCAATTCGTGAAAGTAAAGCAACTGGTCATAAATCTTTTGAATCTGTTCATTCATCTTACATTCTCCCTTTCAAATAAAGTGTCAAAGATGACAGCCTGTGTTGTGTTCCTTCTCCATCCTATGCAAATCAGTTGAAAAGCATAAAAAAAGAGACGAATATCCGTCTCTTTATCGCTTATTTCTCTTCTTCTTTTTCTTGTGGGATTGAAATCATCGGTGTGCTACCGCCAGTAACCTGTGGAAGTTTACCATCCCATTTCTCAAGAGCCTTGTAGTTTACAACGTTTTCAGTCAATGACTTCTCAAGAAGGGCGTTTGCTTTAGCATCTGCCTGTGCTTTAATAAGCACTGATTCTGCATCACCACGAGCTTGCTCAATCTTCTTCTCAGCTTCTGCTTTCGCTTGCTTTTTCTCGATTTCTAACTGTTCAAGTTTTTGTTGAGCGTCAACAACTGCTTGAATCGCCGCCATTGTGTTAGCATCCGGTTGTGGAGCACCCAATGTCAATGAATCAACTGTAAATCCGTGTTCTTTTACAAGTTTGATAAACTCTTCTTGAATTTTCGCACCAATTTCACCCTGACGTTGGAACACCTCTAGCACGGAGTATTGTGAGAAGACCGTAAGTGTTGCTTTTTTCACACGTGATTGCAACCAACCTTCTTGAATGACATCCGAACCTTGACCTTTGAACTTGTCATAGATATATGGAAGCTTTTCGACTTCGTTTTTGTAGTCATACTGGAGTTCAATTGCAAGTGGCTTACCATCTTTTGTCTGCACGTTAAATGGTTTTACTGTTACCGTTTCTGTTGATACTGGGTACGGTGTAATACGCTCCCAAGGCTTCACGAAACGCCATCCTTGTGGAAGGGTCTCATCTTGAACACCAGTATTACGGCTATAGACAACCCCTGCGTGACCCTGAGGAATGACCTCAATGACTAGAAAAATCGTAACCGCAATAGCGATAGCAATTGCTCCGCCTCCAATTAAACCAAACCAACCTTTTTGTGTCATATACATCTTCCTCTCAATTAATAGTAGTAGCTCGGTGGAATCTTAAATCCCCTTACCGGCTCTTGCTTCCTTTTTGATAATTCTCGATTTATTTCAATCAGCAATTCATGGGATTGGTCTAACCAATGTTGTAGTTCCGTGTCTGACGGTGATAATTGACTCTCTTGATAGAGAATCCGGTTTTGCAACCGCTCAACCGCTTCATGGGCTACAGAATATTGAAGATTTTGGAAGTTCCGATGAAGTGAAATCGCTGTAGATTTTGTTTCGAGGACGTCTTGCACCTGTTTTTGTTCATCTTGGTGCCAGTAGATAAGAAGGGCTGTGAGAGAGGCGAGTATCGCCCCAATCACACCACCTATAACAAGTCTTTTCATGGATTACCTCCGATTAATAAGACTGTGCGTTACGTGCTTCTTCTTGAGCAATTTGGAGAACTTTTTCTTTCAACTGTTCTTCCATCACAATAAGCTCTTTCTCTGCATCACGACGTTTTTGCTTTCCTTCTGTCTGAATGCGGAGTGTCTCATCAAGTGTCTCAATCAAGTTCTGCTGTGCAATCTTCAATGATTCGATAGATACCACACCTTTCTCATTCTCTTTCGCCACTTCAATCGACGAATTTTTCAACATCTTCGAGTTTGCTTCAAGTAAGGTGTTTGTTGTCTTCGTGACATCTTGCTGTGCTTTCAACGCATTTGCTTGTCGGTTCAAACTGATAGCAAGTACCACTTGGTTTTTCCAAAGCGGAATCGTGTTCACGACTGCTGATTCAATTTTCTCTGCAAGGATTTGGTTGTTTTGTTGGATAACACGAATTTGAGGAGCCATTTGCAGGCTAATCGTGCGAGAGAGTTTGAGGTCATGAAGACGCTTTTCGAAGCGGTCACGAAGGTTCATCATATCTTGAAGTTTCATCGTGAGAGCCTGGTCTCCAGTGCTTTCTACCTGCTCACGAAGTGGAGCGATTTCTTCCAAGTCAAACTGTTGAAGCTTAGCTTCTCCTGCCGCAATGTACACATTGAGGTTTTCGAAGTATTCATAGTTTTTCGCATACATTTGGTCAAGTTTGGTGATATCACGGTAAAGACCAAATTTTGCTGTGTCTAAATTATGAACCACTTTGTCCATATACGAGCCCATGTTTTCCCACTGCATCATCTCTTGTTTTGCACGGCGGTAAAAATATTTGATAAGCGGAAGTTTGGCTAAGATGCTGTCCTTCTGTTCAAGGGTCTTCACATCCATGCTTCGAACATTCGTCATCAATTCACCAAGAATCTGTCCGGCTTCACCCGAATCTTTCATTTTTACCTCTGCCAACACACTGTCTGAGAACTTAGAAAGTTCACGCTGAGTCTGCGTTCCGAAAAGCATGACATCGTTTGATTTTGAAAGGTCAATGCTTTGAGCAATCTGCATGACTTGTGCTTGTTTCTCCGGCGGAATGTTTTCTAAAGCATAAGGAGACTTTTTCTCCTCTTCAACAGGTGCCAATGAGTGAGTAGCTGAGCTTTGTGCAAACAAATTGTTCAAATCCGTTGCTTGTGTCAATGGCTCCATCGTAGGCATTGGCTGTACACCTGTTTGCTCTGGTTGCTTTTGTGGTTGTGGTTGATTCATGTTTATTTTTCCCCTTTCAAGGTTTAAAAGTTTTATACTGTAATGATAACACGTTTTTGACAATAGTCAATAGATACTTACAAACTTTTTACTGAAATACTTTTCAATAACTTCCGAAAAAACGAATGTTATCCCCTTTCGTATCGTCTATGCTAGACACCTTTTTTACTAACCCCTTATGCTATGCAGATATAAGCCATCCCATAATTATGAGGAACATAAGAAAAGAGCACCGAAGTGCCCTTACATCACTCGTCTCAACGTTTCACTTAATTCATTGGGACGAAATCCTTTCGAGGTTTGGATTCCCGCTGTTTTTAGTTTAATCGAGAGTTCATTCATTCTATCAACCAACGCATCCCACGAGTCATAGCGTGCGAATAGCTCATGTGTATCCCCAAGCGTTTCCTTTTTCTCGACTAATAAATAAGAAAAGAATAATAGATTCGTTTTGGCAAGAGATTCGACTTTTTGTTTGAACTGAACCTGATTTTCTTTCATTGTTTTGTAAAGAAGATTGTGTTCTTCAAATTCAAAACGGTAGGCTTCATTTTCCAGCATGTGCTCAATGGGGTCATCAGAAAATACGACCGGTTTCCCGAAATCATACACCATATAGACTTCTTCCTCTTCTTTCCGTAATTGAAGACTTTCCATATATAACTCCAATAATTGACCGGCTTCCTGTTCTGCCCAAATTGTCTGTTCTGGGTAATGAACCATTGTCTCTCCAAACTCGAACATATCTTCACGCTCCTTTGGTCGAATTGTTTATTTGTTAATAATAGTGTATAATTAAATTAGACTAATGTCAAATATTTAGCTGATAAACCGAAAGAATATACCATCAAAGGAGTTGGGTAGATAACAGTATGATTAATGATAAAGACATACGATTAGAATTAAAAGAAATCATTCAAGATGAAGACACCCTTATTGTTGAGGAATTGGCGATTCCCAAAAGAATCTGCCTGGCAGATGTGGTCATGCTCGATAAAACAAGAAGTCATGCCATGCATGGATTCGAAATCAAAAGTGAAATTGATACATTGAAGAGACTACCGATGCAGGTCGAATACTACTCTCGTGTATTTCAGTACTGCACCTTAATTGTTGCTGAAAAGCATGAAGAAAAAGCTCTTGCCATGATTCCCGATTGGTGGGGCGTTGTCGTGGTTGTAAACACAGGGTTTGATGAGTTCGGAGAAGACTCAGGAGACTTTGTACTGCTAGAAACACGTCAGCCAATGAAAAACCCTGTCGAACGGCAACCCTATGCTCTTCTTCAATTATTATGGCGTTCAGAACTTTTGAATCTTATTGACAGACATCAGTTGGATGTCGATAAGAAGTTGAAAAAACGACCACTACGAGAAAGAATTGCAAAACAACTCACATCTGAGATGCTAGAAGAAGAAGTTATTGCCTTTTTGCTTGAGCGTGAAGATTGGAAAATCCCCGGAGTAGAGAGTGCGTATTTCAAAAAGCGACGTGAGGAACGTACCAAGAGAGCATCCAAACGAAAATATCGAAAACGATTTCCGAAATAAATAAGTGACTGTCTTCATGCATAGCATAGACATTATGAAAAACAAGGAGTGTTTTTATGACACAGACAATTACGTCGTTCACCTGGAGCGACTTACAGGACATTTTTAAAGAAGAGGCTCCTTCTATTCCTCTTCGCCTTATGTTTGATGATGGCACTCTTCAACAGGTATTGCCGGAAATCGCTCAGCTTTACGGGGTGGAACAACCAAAGGCTCATCATCCTGAAGGACATGCGTTTGAACATACGATGCAGGTACTTGATGAAATGCGGAAGTTGACCGATAACCCAGCTTATTTAATGGCGGCTCTATGCCATGATGTCGGAAAAGGGATTACGCCAATGGAGTTGCGTCCAAAACATCATAACCATGAAAAAAACGGAGTTCCCATTGCTCAGACAATCTGCGAACGATTGAACGTTCCGGCTGATGTAATGGAAGCAACGCTTGTTGGAACAGAGAATCATGGGAAGTTTCATCGTGTATTTGATATGCGTGCGGTTCGACTCGTTGATTTTTTGAATTTTCACCATGAGTCTGCTCTCGGTATTAAAGGCATTGCGTATCTTGGTCTTTGTGACCACCGTGGACGAAATAATCCGAAAGGGAATCATGAATGCTATGATGCCTGGTTTGAAATGTGGGCGTTTATGACAGCTCAACCGGCATTACCAGGAGAAAGACCGGATGATACCCGGAAACGTCATGCGAAAGCAATTGATTATATCCGAAAGAATTACATGAAATAAGACGCTTTGGCGTCTTTTTTTGTACATAAAAAGAGGAGCCGAAGCCCCTCTTACGCTGTTAGTGCAATAATGAAGTAAAAGATAGAGGTGATACCGATAGACAACCCGATACCACTCATCAATCCGGTTACCGTTCTAAGTGTATTGGTACTTGTCCTCCACCCTTTGAGTTGAGTGATTCCGTCTACAAGCATCGGAACCTGCAGAAGGATTCCCAACCAGAGCGGAAGTGGGTAAAAAAGAAGCACTGGAATTGCTAAGAATCCTGTCAACATGGCAAGGCACCGTGCACAAATCGGCATTGGCTTTCCTTTGACATGATGACAACGTTCCGGATTTCGGTGACATGGGACGACCATACAGGCGTCTACCATAAATTGTTTAAGGCGAACAGTCGAAACCACCACAGTCACAGTCCCCTCCATCACAATCTAATTTTTTCAAGAATCCTGGTGGTGCTGGACAGTCAAAGTAGAAGCAGTCCATCCAAAGCCAGTCTTCATCCTCATCCCGTTTTTTCTTTTTTCGTTGTCGATAATAATGAATCGTATACACAACCAAGAAGACTAGGAACAAACCGGCAATAACCGCTTCCATTGTCATTCCGTGGACGATATAGTACGTAAGCAACATCCCTGTTAGCAAAATCATAGCGATTAAGATAAAGAACATGTTCAGTTCCCTCCTTGAACCGCAAGTTGCATTAATCGTGCTTTCGAACCGTGTAAGAGTCGCATCAAGAGGACGGCTTCAGCTTCTGTTTGAATCACAGAAAATGCCTGTTCCATCTTTTTCAAATGTTCCAACTCTGTTTCCAATGTCTTTTCAGAAACTCGTTCTAAAGCTTTCCATGAGCGGACATCATAGAACCGTTTCTCAGAGTCAAAGAGAGCGGATGTCTCCTGTTGACTTTCCGTAAACGTCTTTAGTCCATCTTCTAATCTATCGATTGTTTCATTGATTGTCTGAATCATTGATGTATCCCCTGTTCTCATTGTTTTTTAAGAGTGGTACCGCTCACTTTCGGCGGTACGTACTCTCCCAATCATTTCTACTCCAATTGAACCGTCCTGCACTGACCGTTCTTTCCCACTCTCTTTCCGAGCAGTAATAGACATAGTCAATGACTTTGTATGGACAGGTCTCCTTTTTGTGACCCCCACCATCTTGAACATAACACTCTTTGATGTCGTGGATATTCACACGGTTCTTCTGCCGTACAACACGATTCGCAATTTTGCGTCCTGATTGTGACTTCGCCTTATGAATCGGCGTTTTCTTGTAACTTCTGCTCATTAGGATTCCCTCCATGCCATCAAGTTGATGGAGGAACGCTTGTTTTGTCAGCAAAGCTGATACGTTCCCTAATGGACGATGAATACGGAGTTCATACACTCACCTTCTTTTCTTGATTTATCTATTTATACTATACAAATAATATTGACAATAGTCAATAAAAAAGAGGGTGTTAGCCCTCTTCCTTTACATCTCTAACGTATAATTGAACCAATTGGGAACCGTTGTATATCTCCTTAGATTTACTCAAACAATGCACAACACGTAGGACACGATAGCTTCCCTTTACGTTAGGGAAGTCAATCTTAATTTCTTCTCCTTGTCTAGGTATGCTAAAGACGTTCATCGAGGCAATCACTTTATCTTCACAAAGAATTTCCAATTTGACTTCTGATTCACATGACATGCAACCATCTCCATTTATAATTTATAGATTTCTTCCTGTTTCTGTTCGAGCGTGGCTTTTGCCTTTTCCAAATCTTCATCGGTATGTTTCACCTGTTTGGCATTAATCATCACATACGCTTCAATGATTTCTTCAAACGTTTCGTATTCAGATGTCATCACCGTGACGAGTGTCTGACGAATTGCCGCATTGAAGACCTTTCGCATCTGTGAGTAATATAATTCTTTGCCATCGTACTCTACTGTGAACTCATCCATATAGAACGAAAGAATGGCGTGGAGACGCTGTTTTCCGTCCCATAAGAGCTTTCCACATCCTTCTCCCAATGTAAGGTCATCGAGCTTGCTGTTGATGTAAAACGCACCAATCGGAAGTTTTTTGAGAATAGAGTCGATAAAGCTCCGTTTCATCTCTGTCGTCCACACCAGGTTCCGCTGGAAGCTTGGCGACGGGTTGAGACTCATATGCGGGTCAAGCACTTTCGAAACAGGATTGAAGGCGTCATCAATCAAAATGGACAGTTCCATCTGTGAACTTTTTAGCTTGTGTGGGTCTTTCCACGTCTCCGCCTCTTGCACCACATCTGCCTTCATTGAAACCAGCTCAGCGTACTTGTTGTTTGCCTGTTGAAGCTCCACGAATTTTTCTCGCATCGTGTGCTGAATCCAACGAGCGTACTGAATTACATATTCTTCGTCCGAGTTCATCAGCGTATTCAGAGCTTCCATCGAACCCTTCTCCGTAATGTCATAAAATGATTTTTGAAATTCAAACTCTCCTTCCAATTCAGGATGAAGCACATGGATAAAGTTAAGTGAGTACTTTTTCATCCCCATTCGTGACATCTCAATAAACGGGATGACCTTTTTGAACGAGAACGTTTGAAGGTCAACACGGATGACATTCATGACTCTTGAATTCCGTAAGCTTTCCAATTCATTCATGATTCGTTGTTGCTCCTTCTGATTATTCCCAACTGCAACAATCGTCGGCAATTCCTGAATGTCTAGAGCGAGCGTACCTAAATAATGATTTGTTTTCATGGTGAAAACCCCTTTGTTGTTAGATTTATTTCTTATCCTATTCATCGAAATAGCTATTTATAAGAAAAGACACCCTCATTTAGAGAGTGTCCGTGACTTACAATTTAACCAGGATGGTTGTCGAATAGTAAGGTAATTGAAAACTGCCCTCGACCCATTCCATACCGGCAAGGTCAATCTTGCCATCGTATGCGATGAGTAGCCATTCTCCTGCTGGCAATGTCGTCGTATAGTTGAAACTATTGAAATTGTGAAGGACAAGAATGTCCTCATAATCGCCATCGTCTTCTCCGCTTAACGAAAGTCCAATGAGTTTATGCTCATTTAAGAACAATGAGGTTCTCTTTCTAACGTCATTAGCACAACCGAGTCGAAGAGCCGATTGGTCTTTCCGGAATCGAATCAGGTCACGAGTGAATGCGAAGACTGATTCATTTTCGTTTTTACGTTTCCAATCAATGGCGTTCACACCGTCGCCGGCGTTATATGCGTTGTGGTGACCGTTCTTCGTATAGAGGAACTCTGAACCTTGCGAGAGAAACGGAATGCCCTGTGAGGTCAAGAGAACGCTTAGAGCGAACTTGTTGAGGCGAATACGGTCTTGATAAGCAAACTCCGGACAGCTCTTTTCAATCTTGTCAAAAAGGCAGAGATTGTCATGAGCGGATACATAGTTGATACTCTGTACGGGGTCTTTCGCAAAACCAGTTAACCATTCGTTGTAATGGATGCTTCCAACAAGTCCTCGAAGGACTGCCATCTGATGATATTCATTTCCGGCAATCATTCCTTTTTCGTACCCATCATTATCCCCTTTGATACCATTTCGGAATTCGTCGTTGAATAGGGCAACCTTCGTATCCCACTGCTTCCCTTTCAAGAAATGTTTCTCTAATGGAAGAGCCGACACACCGCCTGTCCATGGTTCACCATAAAGGAGGATGTCCGGGTTCTCTTTTTGAAGCTCCCGTTCAATCGTATAAATCGTTTCATCATCATAAAGAGCCATCAAGTCAAAACGGAATCCATCAATATGATATTCCTTCTGCCAATATAAGAGGCTGTCTACGATAAACTGTCGAATGACCGGATGTTCCGTCTGCAGTTCATTTCCACATCCAGAACCATTCCCCCACTCGCCTGTTGAGTATTTACGATAGGCAATCGTCGGAAAGAAAATGTGAAGTGGATTATACCGTTCATGAGAGGTGTGGTTGTACACCACATCCATCACGACGGAAATGTTGTTGTCATGAAGGGTTTGTACCATCTGTTTCATTTCACGAACTCGAACGGCTCCATCTTCAGGGTTGCTCGAATAAGAACCTTCTGGAGCATTAAATAAGAATGGGTCATATCCCCAGTTGTATGTTCCTTCAATGTTTTCATCATCTACTGATGTGAAATCAAAAAGAGGAAGCAAATGAAGATGCGTAATGCCCAACTCCCGCAAGTGTTTAATCCCAGAAGCGGAATCATCCCCGAACCGGTTCATGAATCCTTTTTCCTTAGAATCAAAGGATTCATGAACGGTGAAGTCCCGAACGTGCGTTTCATAGATAACGGCATCTTTCGCTTTAACTTGTTCTTGCAATGGCTCCCATACAATCGGGTTCGTCTTTTTTAAGTCTAGAATAACGCCCATTTGACTATTGGCATTCGTAGAAACCGCCCATGGGTCAATCGTAAATACACTTTCTCCGTCACGAATAATCTCGACAATGTACTCCTTTTGATGGAATTCACCTTCTAACTCCATTGACCAGACATCTACATCCTGACGTTCTTTCAAATGTAGCGGATAGGCAAATCCTTCGATGTGAATCCAAACTTCATCTGCTTTTTCCAATTGAAAACGGACGTACAAGCATCCATTTTGAAAAGTAAGACCATTCTTTGTCACCTTTTCGTGTCTCATTAATGTATTATTCATGTTCTTCGTCTCCTTTAAAATAAATTGTGTGACACACAATACCAATCATTTCTTGCTATCATGATATTGTGTTTCTTCATTGAACATTCTCTTTGCAGACAATAAAAAAGAGAGCTCGTAATGAGCTCCCCTGTCTCAGGATTCATGAATCTGGCGAGCTACCTCAGCACGGAGTTTAGGTTCCGGTGCCCAGTTTTCTTCCCAACCATCTGGTTTCATGATTTTTCCATCACTTTCACGGATAATCGGTTTCCCGTCTGCTCCGAGTTTTGCCATATTTGCTCCCTGAACGATGTCAAAGAGTGGCGTCGGTTCAAGACCTAAGACAACGAAACTTCCTTGGTTGAAGTAAAGTTCATCTGTTAAAGCGTCAGCTTGTCCAACAAGTCGTTCGTGGTCATTCTCTGGATAAGCATTCCCAAGTGACTTTGTGACCGCCTTTTCAATTCCGGCTTTAAATCCTTCTAAGAGTTCAAGGAATTCAGCTTCGTCTTTTGACGACTGATGCAAGAACTCAACAAGTTCTTCTGCTGACCAGACTGCACGTTTTAATGCAAGGTCTGCTGACATCGGGGAAGGTGTTACACCCACCGGATGATTAAATGCTTCATGGAAGGCTTTAACACCGTTGTAGAAATGATTGCTGTTCATAATATCACGCTCCAATTCTTTTTTTGTCCGTCTTAAAAGACGTCTATTGTCAACTTTTTATCTTATGTGAGAAAGAATTACTTGATTAATACATGAGGTTTTACTTAGAGTAGACCGGGATATCAAATGACAACGTGTAGTCATCGAGGATTTGATAGAGGTTGTAAATAGAAGAAACTTGCTTTACCGCCCAACCAATATCGGTTGCGTATTGGTGAGTGCCAGGTGTAGCTGGATTCCAACGCATTTTGTAGAGCGTGTTCTGCTTGTATGTCGGATGATTGACATATTTTTCACCAATAAATTTAGCTCCACCAATGATAGCTGATTCAGGCGTAAACCAACCATTTTTGTAAGCTGTTTCTGAACCACCTTTGAGTGGGGCAGAGTCTACCGCACCAATGCCGTACATATTGTAAACCACTTTCGGCTCCACAGGCTTTCCATCTACTTCCGAAACCAGTACTCCACTAGAAAGCTGACTCGTGCCATGACCGGTTTCAAGCATCGCATGTGAAGCAAGATAGATTTCATTGACATGATGCATTTTACTGGCTTCAATGAATGCTGAGCCTTTGCCTGCCAATACACCACGACCTTCTAATACTTTGTTCATTGATTGAGCTGTCACACCCGCTGACTTTGAAAGGTCTAGGAATTGGAAGTTCTCTTTCGAATCCGGATTTACGCTTGTCGGGTCTACCATCGGTACAATATCTTCTTTTATCGCATTCCGCCATGGCGAAAATTGGACTTGATAGAAGTCATTAGATTCACCCACAATATTTACAATCGTTCCTTTTTTCAATGTCCCGTAGATATGGCTCGTCGTATTCGTTTCACTTCGAACATTGGTTGTATCCGTAATCGTTCCTTTTTTATCCGTAACGGTTACCAGTTTTTTAGATACATAGGCAGGAGCATTTCGATACTTATCTGTTTGAGCATTCAAGCTAAATTGCTTTTCCACCATTTGTGACAGTGTTATAGGGTACGCTGTAAAAGTTCTCGTCATCTTCTTTGTTTCTTTCACAAGTAGATAACTCTTGTTCACATATCCGGTTGTGTTTTGATAGCGAACCTGTGCCCATCCATTCTTTTCAGATAAACATTCTACGGTTTCCCCTTTTGGAATCGTAAAAAGTACTGGGTGGTTGGTGCCTGTTCCGGCACGCAAATTGAGGTTTTCTTTTGTGGTATAAAGAGTTGTTGAGGTACTGAAGCTTGAATTTGGATTTTCAGGAGGGGTAACAGAAGGAGGTGGAACAATCGGTTTTGCTACTGTCTTCACTGTCGTGAGATATTTATTTGCTACCCATCCGCTTTTGGTTCCGTATTTAACGAATGACCACGTTCCTTTACGAGATTGCTCAACTACTGTTTTTCCTTTAGGAATCGTTGTGACGACTTTTGAAGTGGTCGTAGCCGTTGCTCGAAGATTGAGATTTTCCGTTGTTAATAGATTCACTGTTTTTGACTTTTGAACAGGTGTGACTTTTTTCAAATATTTTGAAGCCACCCATCCCTTTTTCCCTCCGTAGCTTACTTGTGTCCAGCCTCCTTTTGTGGAAATCTGTGACACGCTCTTACCCTTCGGAATGGTGAGCAGTACTTTATTCTTCGTCGATGCCCCTGAACGCAAGTTCAAATTTGACGCCGTCTGGTACTTCACATCTGCCGCTTGAACCTCTGTCACCGACCATGTATTCCCCATCATTCCAGTAGTCGGCACAACGCCGCCTGCCAGAAGGAAAACACCCGTTGTCAATCCAATTTTTCTTGCCATTTCTTTCAAAACTATCCTCTCCTTTATGGCTTATGTAGCCTTTCTTTTTCTTCATTAGTATAGTATATTTTTTGACTATAGTCAATACAATATTATCAAGATAATTACTGTTGTAGTACAACTACTTTTAGGGAGGAATGATGATGGTCAGTCAAATTATGACACCGGGTCTAGTAAAGGAAACAATTGGTCAGCGAAAGAAACACGTTAGCATGATGTCAAATGAAGAAATTGAATATCTTGTCAAGCGAGTCAAACGCCAGTGTCACAGCTGGATTGAATCAGAGCACCTTACGTCTTCTGGTCGTCATTTTCACAAGAAGTATATTCAAGACATTCTTTTATCTGATATTTCAAAATGCTTGATTGAATACAATGAGCGGTTTTCAAAAACCTTCAGCCGTAGAGTGTTGCTTCGCTCGTCCTATGCTACCCCAGCATTGTTAGATTTTGATGGTCACCGGAGTTGGTTTTTCGCAAATCTTTGTATTGTCATGGATATTGATACTGGAAAAATCGTGACTGCTTACTGGAATAAGGTCAGCGACAGTCATGGAAGCATCAATTTTAGTCGCTATGATGAGACACTTCAAATTCTAAAACACAAGAAAAGCAGATGATATCATCTGCTTTTTTTAATTCGGTTATATTGCCGAATTCTTATTCATCCGGCTTAAGAACCGGATTTTTTACTTTTCTTATCTTTGCTTGCTTTGTCGTCATCGTCTTTCTTCTCTTTCTTCTCTTTCTTTTCTCCTTTATCCAGAAGAAGGTCAGGGTTCATATGTTGACGATTTTCATCTTGAATTTCAAAGTGAAGATGCGAGCCGGTTGAACGCCCAGTTGAACCCATTAGCCCCACGACCTCGCCTTGCTTCACATTCTCCCCTACGTTTACTCCTACCATAGATAAGTGAGAATAGAGGCTATGAAAAACTTTGCCGTTAATTATATGTTTTAAGACAATATAGTTCCCATACCCCTGATTCGAGTGAACCGTTTTAATGACTTCCCCATCTGCCGTTGCCATAATCGGTGTTCCAATTGGGTTGGCAATATCGATTCCGGTATGAAATTCCGTTCCGCTTCCACCAAAAGGATTAGGACGCATTCCGTATGGAGATGTCAGTCTACCTGTAGCAGGGCGAATGAAGTGAGAATTCATATCGGCTCCAAGTTCTTTCGTCAGCGAACGAAGCTCATTAAACTGTTCATTTGTCACTTGCTCTTCCAATAAGCGTTTCTTTCGTTCTTCCTGTTCTTTTAATTCTTTTTGAATTCGTTCAAATTCTTTCTTTTCTAATGACTTCAGTTCATTCTCCATCTTTTTACGCTTGGCATTTACATCTTCTTGTTTTTCCTCAACAAGTTTCTTTTGCTGTTTTAGCTCTTCGACTTCCTTTTCTAGCTCATCCTTTTCTTTTTCCAACTCATTCGTTGCCTCTTGTAACTGTTCAATTTGTTCTTGCTCAGCCGTCATTAATGTTTGAAAAGTGTACGCACGGGAAATCATATCACTAAAGGACTTAGAACCAAACAAGACTTCGAGAAATTGCATATCAGGATTCCCTTTGATTTGCCAATCGGCAAGACGATTTGAAAATCCTTCCCATCTTTCAATCAGCAACTCCTCTTTTTCTTGTAACTCCACCTTTTTCTTTTCCAACTCTTTCTCTTTTTTCAATGATTGATTCAATTCTTTGATTTCGGCTTCCAAGCTCAAAATCTCTTTATCTAAACGAAGCAATGCATCACGTTTTTTCTTGATTTCTTCAGAGAACCCTTTATTCTCAACGTTTTTCACCACACTCTTTTTATCAGATGAATTCGCCTCAGCAAATGCACTTGTTGGGGCGACTGCTTGTGTAATCAATAATCCACTGAACAACCAAATAATAGATGATTTTTTCATATTCTTCAGCTCCTTTATGCATTCAGACATACAGACTTGTTTATATCTGTTTTCTTTCCTCTTATAGAATACAACTTATTTTTGACAATAGTCATTTTGAAGTGTCTTAGGAAATTGTTTTGAAACAAATGTAACAGAAATGAAATATATACAATGGTCAAAATATTTTTTATTTTATAAAGTAAAATATAATTGACAATAAGCAAAAACATATTTATAATAATGGTATAAGGTTAGTAAAATAAACTGAAACAAAAAAAATAGGAAGTCCACAGGGACTACATAAAGGAGAGATTGTCATGCGTAACGTATTAGATAAAGTTGCAACTGACCAATTGGTAAACGAAAATATTGGAGCAATCCTAAAACAGGAACGTCAAAAAAGAGGATGGAGCTATGAGGAGCTTGGTAAACGCATTGGCGTATCAGCAAGCTATATGTACCGACTTGAGAGCGGACAGCGAGCTAACCCATCCACAAAGGTATTACGAGCTATCTGTGAACTATTCGATATCGAACCGACAAAGGTGATGGCAATGGAGCCTCAATCACTTGTGCTAAACGGCAAATCGATTGACATGGATGTCGTTCAAGAAGTGATGAATCTGATTGTAAATATGGATGTAGATAAGACAACCGACGTTTTCATTTTACTTGAAAAAGTCACAAGTCTTCAGAAGGGCATTCTGGATACATCAAATGAAAAAGCCTAGAGGGTATCATCCTCTAGGTCTTTTTTTTTAGAACTCGTCGTCATCTCCAAATAAATTATCCAAAATAACAACGTGTCGTTTTACTTCCTGCTTAACGGTTCTCACCACTTTTGGTTCGCTTCGTTTTTTCTTATTCTTTTGGTCAGAAGAATTCTTTTCATTTAATGGTGGAACTGTTGGCACCTGTACCGAAGGAAGGACATCAGATGTTTTAGCTTCCACCTCAACAGGTTTCGAAACAATTTTAGGCTCCGGCTTCACTTCATTACGCAATACATTCCCTCGATGTCTAGGTACAGAAATTCGCAGACTCTCAACCAGTTCTTTTTCTAATGGGTTTAACTTAGCAACGCCATTAGCTCGTTTTCCTTTACTATCTAGCGTCAGGTAAATGAATTCCAAATAGTCTCGGTTCAAAATGTACGGGAGCTCTCTTTCGTAAATATCCTCTGTGATATATCGAGCGTCTTCAACCGTTAATCCTGTTAAGAACATCTTGTTTCGAATGAAAGAATCAATAATAGCTTTTTCATTATCGTTTAATAGGTTTCTAGATTCTAAAAAGATGGTACAACCGACCGTGTAGTCTCCACCACTAAATAAAATGGGCAATACATACGGCAGATACAGATGACTATTATCCACATAAAGAAAATGAGGTGTAGACTTGCTTTCGTTCTCCTTTACATAGGCTTCCCGAAATGCGGTGAGAAGAAAGGCGGTTCCTCGAATCGCTTCTTCCTGATTCTCATCAAATTCCATATCGACAATCACGATTTCTTTTTTACGAATTGCCCGTTCGAAATCAATTACATTCTCTCTTACATATCGGTAGTCATAGTGTTCATTTTCTAATAGGAGCATACCGGATGCAGTAAGCGATGGTTTTACGAGTTGCACCTCACGGTTGTTTCGCTTCGCTAATGAATACATCATCATGGCTGTTTCACGGTCTCCTACAAACACTGTCGCCCCCACCCGTTTGTTTTCAATATCTTGTTTGAAGAACGACGGCAGGACAATTTCACTTTTCCCACTCCCCTTCGTTCCAAGTACTAATAAATGTTTAAATCGATTTTCTTCACGGATATACGCCGGTCTTTGCTTGTCTGCGTTTCCGATAATTAATTGGTCGTTTACGACTCGCTCTAGCTTCATATGCATCTCTCCTCTCAAACAATCTTTGAACTATCGTTCAATTTCTCCGTTTATTGTATGCGTAAGAGGAAAGGATTCAACTGTTTGCCTGTCTAAGCCTTAGGAAGAGAAAAACGACACCTGGTGTACAGGTGCCGTCTTATGATTCGTCTTTTTTCTTTTTCGTTCGATGATTCAGTTTGCGACCACGCTCCCGAAGCTCTGGGTCTTTTGCTGGTTTCCGGCGTTTAATACGCTGGAACGTCTCAACATCAAAATCCATCTCTTCAAATTCATTCTGGTTCATCGCATCGTATTTCATAAGTACATCTCCTCCGTTAGTTCGGTTATTTGTTAACATTAGTGTAATCTTATTATTGACTATTGTCAATATAAAAATTACGTATTGAAACACTTTTTTTGAATACATCGACGAAAGTTCCTGTTGATAGTACATCACTGTCCCTAACGTTGATTATGTTTCATCCTATACAACTGCCTTGCAAAATATTCAACCAGCCCTTGAACCTCGACACCGCATAATCTTCTCCACGTTCTGATAGAACAATTAAAAACGAACACAGAAAGAAGTGAAGGAATGTTTAGAAATAAAAAACATAAAGCAGTCACCATCGAACATATTTATAGTCAAAAACAACAAACCCTATATACAGGAATCTGTTGGAAGGTATTTTTCTTTTCTCTTCTCCCTTTTATCTTCCGGAAAGACTGGAAAGCTCTAATGATTTTTCTTCCATTATCTCTGTTCTTAATGATATGGCTTGACCATATCATTCACCCCCTACTCTTATTCCAAATCCCCTATATTTGCTACGCTCCGGTTTACAATCGATTCTATCTTGATAAGAAATTAAAAGCAGATTGGGTTCCCTCTGATGAAGAAAGTCGAAATCATTTATATGAATGCGGGTTGGTCTCTACACCGTGTCCTAAATCAAACTACTAAAAAAACACCCTTGTGTAGGGTGTCTTTTTTATTTAATCAGGCGATGTTCATCTTCTTTCACAAACCCACCGTCAAAGTCTGCCGGTTCCAGGACAATCATGAATGCTTTCGGTTCGATTTTTCGAACACACATTTTCAGTTCTTTTACACGGTGTCGTGGAGCCAAAACGTCAATTCGGTATCGTTCCCCGTGAAGTCCTTCTCCTTGGTATATGGTCAAACCAAAATCAGCTTCACCCAATACCGTTTTCAACGCTTCCGGATAATCGGATACATGAATTTGAACCAATTGTTCCCCGATAGCAAGTTTCCGTTCAATATAAGAACCAATGGCAATCCCGATTCCGAATCCAATGGCATAAGTTATAATGCCAGGAAGAGAAGGGTCTTTTAGAATAACTCCTAATGCCGTTACGTAGATAAACACATCGACTGTTCCCAATATACTGGCGAGTCTTGTTTTCCCTTTCACGAGCATCATCGTCCGCATGGTTACAATTGGTACATATACAAGTTGTAGTGCTAAAATAATCAAAATTTCTTTCATTCTTTTATCCGCTCCTTCATGTGCGTTGTCTTTACCATATGTCGAATGAACTCGACGCAGGCTCTCTCTGAGAAAGATAAGTCAAACATCGGTGACCCTTTCCCGTCATATTCGTATAAACGTTTCGTCAGCCATTCTTTTGGTTCATGGATAATCTCTTCGGTCTGGAGCTGAGACCATCCCTTTTTAGACAAACGATTCACTTCTCTCTCATATTGAACATGGGGTTTCATGCTGTGATGAAATTCCCATCGTTGGTTGTGAGGCAGTGTGAAAAAATCCGTAAGAAAGTGACATATTTCTCCGAGCTGTCTATCCACTTTTCGCTTCTTTTCAAGCTCAATTGAATCTTTTAAATCATCAATATGACTCAATAGGACGGGAAGCATTTCCTCTATATAGTGTTTCTGGCGAATGCCCTTTGGTGTAAAATCTGGGGACATATTTCCGATTAAAAAGAACGGATGCAATTGGTATCCGGTTTCAAGGTAAATAACCTCTCGAACTTTCTTCGCCACTCGATAATGTGCCTGTGCAAACATTGTTTCACCTTCTTTCTACATTCTTATTACCTGGTATTATAATTGACAATAGTCAATATTATCTATGATTTGATGTTTGAGCACTTCTTTTCATACAAGTACAAGTCTGAATTCATCCAACAAACAGCTTTTTAGGTGTTTGAATGACGTTTGTTGGGTGAGCCAAATGGCTAATAAACGTTGACACGATGCGATTCAATGTATGTTATTCGTTTTCTACATTTCCTTTGATTGAAATAAAAAAAGACCCGATAACCGGGTCTCTTTCTTACATTTTGTCGGCGAACTCTGAGAGCTTCCCACGCATGTTTCCTTCAAGGCGAACATGACCTAAGAGCTCCGAGCCTTGGAAGACTTCCAAAGCACGGCTGATACCGTTATTGACGCCTTTAGACATTTCTGTGTCGATTTGTCGCTCATCGCCATCTAAAATTAATTGACCATTTTCTTCCATACGCTCAATAATGGTTTTCACCATATCTTTTGTATAGTTTTGAGCCTCTGTCACATACACAGGACCATCGAAGCTTGCTCCACGAATGTCTTCAAGTGAGATGATGTTGAGCTGACCTTTTTGAATCAGCATCTGTGTATATTCAAGTCCCAATTTGGTCTTCAAGATAGAACCTAAGTTCGATTGGAGAATTTTCGAAAGAATATCTCCTTTTTTAAGACCGAATGTTTGGGTGCCACGCATCGGAACGTTGTTTGTGATGATGTAGACTTTGGTGTCTTTCTTCGTATCGTGGATTTCCTGCAAGAGGTAACCGATAGCAAGATAACTCTTACCACAACCTGCTTTACCGGTCAGAATCGAGAGCTTGTTACGATGGAGAGTGTCAATCGCAATTGCTTGACGGAGGTTTTTCGCTTGAACATCACCGTTTAGTCCTAAGAACTTGCTGTCAATGATACGAGCCATCTTGATTTCACGGTAACGTGGTTCCTGATAGGTGTGGTCGTGTTCGTAGCGGAGAGCCATTTCCTCTTTTCCATCAACGATAATCACCGCATACTGACCTTCTTTAAGTTTTAAGCTGTTCTTAAAACCATTTACCTGTGCCATGTTTTTCTTCAAGTTCTCAAACCGTTTTGACGTGAGAGCAATGTCTACTGTCCCATCAAATGATTCCATCTTAACATTGTTGTAGTCCTTGACGGTAAACCCGAAAGCCTTAGCCTGTTTTCTCAGTGCACGGTCGTGTGTGATGAGTCCGACTTCCCGCTCCTCATCCTTACGGTAAATATGAAGGAGTTCAAGGAATCGGTTGTCCATATAGTTCGGGTCGAAATCACCTTGAAGGTGCTTGAAGGTTGCAACCTGGTGCCAGCTATCTTCAAGGATTCCTTCATTATCGTCAATCGCACGCAAGACGTCACGAGCACGTTTCGATAGCTCAGGATGTCCGAATTTATCTTTATGCTTTTCAAGTTCACGAAGTGTCATCATCGTCACGATAACTTCTGAGAAGTCAACGTATTCAAGGTGGTTGAGTAAAGAAGATGTGTCAATAATAAATTTCATAAATAGGTGTCCCCCTTTAGGTGGTTTGGATGATAGTTCATTTAAGTCACAAACATTCACATCTTGTGCGAATCCTTATGCTGAGTGCCCGAAGGCGTTATTCCGGATAGGTTTGTCCTGTAGACAAACGTCCTGCATCGACATGTTGAAATGTTCCAAATCTTTAAAAGGTCTTTTTATTGGGAATACGGCATCACCTCCTCTTATGTAAGAAGAAAGCGGTTCCTTTCTTCTTTTCACTATTATCGTATGCTATTTTTAACTATAGTCAAAATATTCAGCGTTTTAGGGTGTTTGAGCTTAATTGCTCGGAAAGACTGATGCCGAGCTGATAGGCAATGAGAGAAGGGATTCCACTTGTCCGCTCATATTGACGGACGAGGGAGATGGATTCGGGGAAGTAAAAGTGGTCTGGTACGGTTTGAAGTCTGAGACATTCACGGACGGTAAAACGTCTATTACCGGTTCTCTCACCATCATATTTATCAGAGAGGTCAAGGATTTGAGCGTTGTTTTTCCCCTTCATCATAGAGGTGAGCGTCCAAGCCGGTTGGTCAAACGATACTTTTCTGAGAAATCCAGTTCTTCCTCCACCAGCAAAAAATGCTCCTCCCAAAAAGGTCTTCTGGTCTTCAAGCGGAAGGTTTCTCCAATTTCCACCTGGAGGAATCTTATCGACAAATGGGGATTCGTCCTTTCGTATGCCATAGCCGATATGATTTAAAATCGGGTCTTCTCCGGGTTCACCCAAGTCTCCGATAGCTTGCCGGATGGTGGTCTTCAAACCTGAGGGTTCTGGAAAGCGGAAAGAAAAATTCAGGTCATTTCGTGTCCCGACAGCAAAAATTCGTTTTCTTCGTTGCGGGACACCATAATCCGAACAATCGATATATTTCCAACTGATTCGATACCCAAAGGATTCCAAATCATTTAGGATACGCTCAAATACATCCCGATGGTTCTTGCTGAGCAACCCTCCCACATTTTCAAATAAAAAAGTTTTTGGTCTAATCTCACCAATCAGACGAACAAAGTGCCCGGCAAGGTCACCGTTTTTCTCATCTGATTCCCCTTTCCCTTTTCCAATGGTGGAATAAGACTTACACGGGAATCCCCCGGTTACAATGTCTGCCCCCGGGAGGTCTTGCCCTTTGACTCTTCGAATGTCCCCGACCACCGCATGATTTCCAATGTTTAGATTATATGCTTCCACAGCATACGGTTGGTTGTCTACGGCATAGACAATATCATATCCTGCTCGAATAAACCCTGTTGCTCCAATTCCCGCTCCGCAAAAAAGGTCCATCATTCTTAAGCCATTCTTTGGTTTCTGTATCATCCCCCAGTCGTTTTCCGGAGTCAATTTCTTGTCCATCTCATCACTCGCTTTCTTCATTTAATCGCAATCCATCCCGTAAAATGTAAATCTTTAAAGAACATTTCAACGTGTTCAAATCCCGCTTCTTTCAGCAGGTATTCATTTTCCTTTACGGTCCTCGGTAGCATCACACCACGCAGAGATTTATCTTTTAATCGAATCTCTTCTTTCGAGAGACCCTGACTCTCTTTAAAGTCGTGATACACTTGTGTAAATAGGTCTTGAACCAAAGCTCGTTCAGCGAATGTTTTTTCAACAAAGAAGAATGCTCCCCCTGGCTCAAGAGATTGATATATCTTCTTTAAGACATCCAAACGATAGCGTTGTTTTACAAACTGCATCGTCAGAATACTCGTAATCACCGATACGTCAGAGGGGAATTCAAACGCTTCTAAACGGTCTTGATAAAACCGGTAATCACTATCGCCCTTCGTCTTCTTAATCGCTTGTTGTATCATATCCGGTGATTCATCCACACCCATACACAATATTTTTTTATCTACTCCCATTGATTTGATTCGCACCAAGGTCTCTCCCGTTGAACATCCTAAGTCCAGAACAACGCTTCCGCTTTCACAGAAAAAGTCGGTCATGGAAGCGACCGACTCCTGTATACGAGCATATCCTGGAACAGATTGCTGAACGTGAGCATCAAACACGGGAGCGATTTTCTCATCAAACTTCCACTTTCGTTGCTCTTCAAACATCTTTTATCTCCCCCAACGTTTTTTCTTTAGTTGCCCGCCTTAAAGTCACTCTTGATATCACCCTCTCGAATCTTGAAGGAGGACACCACTTCACGCTTTGAAGTTTTCGTTCCACCAATTGTGCCAGGGACAGTCATGCTCATCAGTTCCCAGTCATATTTAACTGTCAATTTGATTGGAATACGCTCCCCAAAACTAACTGTTTCGATGTTCGTGTCCGGCTTAACGAGCTGTCCATTGATTTCAAGTTCAAATTCTTTTTCTGTGAACCCACCCTTTGCAAGAGTCGTTTGGACTTCACGATAGAGCTGTGGAGCCGTCACATAGCTATCCAAATGATGGACAGAGGGTTGTTGCATGAGTCCTCCCTGATTACCTACAACACGTCCCACATAGCCTGTTACACTGGACGCTGTATCCATTTTTTGGCTCATATTAACCATGTCGATAAATCCACTCAACGCTATGATAATCAGAATCGCTGACAAGCCAATCTCAATCGTTGTCACGCCTTTATTGTTTTGAACCCGGTTTTTAAACCGGTTGTATAATTTCTTCACATTCACACGCCTCCCTTTGAATCGTTTTTATATCTTAGTAAGAAAAAAACTCCCTCATAATCCAAAATCGGTCGAAGGAGTGTTTTGATGTTATACAGTTGACTCGATAAACTTATTGTTCATATAGAGGGATAGAACCTGTATGGATTTCGTTGATAACGTAGTAGACGAGACCATCTTCTGGCTTTACATAGCACTCAATTTCACGAATATCTTTTGCAAGATTCCCTTCTGCTCTCCACTCTGCTTTCACACGGCGTTCCAATTCATTTAGAAGAATTTCATTTCCTTCATGCTGTAGAAACAATTTTGATTTCACATGTATCACTTCCTTTTTTATTTTCATGCTATTTCTCCTCGTTCCAATCTATAAAAGAGAAAAAGCTCTAGCCAAGAATACTTTCTTGAAAATTATTCTAAAATAATATTTTGATAATAGAGAAATGGAGTGATGTTTATGAAAGAACAAATTCAATTAAGCGGAATTGGAACATGCCTGCCTTCAAAGAGAATGGAGATTTCTGATTTTAGAACCCTATGGAGTAAAGAAGGAATCGAATCCGAGTTGCAGGAAAAAGGAGTCACGCTCATGAAAGAGCTAGGACGAGATACGCAATATTTCTTCGACCCGGAACGTGATGATTATTATCAGATGGGCATTGAAGCCACTCAAGAAGCTTTGCGAAACGCAGGCGTTCAAAGAGACGAAATTGATGCGATTGTTTTTTTATCAGACACACCAGAACATACGTATCCAACCAATGTCATTTTATTGATGGAGAAATTGAAAGGGTTCAGAAGAGATGTTTATAGTTTTGATATGAACTCGAACTGTACGGGCATGCTCACTGCCATTGACGTAATGTCACGTATGATGAAGTCTCACCCGACATTTAAGCACGTGCTCCTTGTAAGTGTCGTCGTAGCTTCGACCATCGTTTCAAATAAAGATGTCTTCTCAAAGGGACTCTTTTCGGATGGAGCATCTGCGGTTGTCTTATCCAAAGTCGTAGTCGATGAAGAAGTCGGTTTTATTGATGGCGTGTTTCGAACGAAGCCAGAAAATGCAAGTGATTTTAGATACCCAGCCATCGGGATGAGTCAGATTCACCAGGAAAAAACAATCCCTCTTGAAAAAACCAAACTACAATTTAAACCCGGAGATGTCAGTTTCTTCTCAGAAATGTGGTCAGAAATGACATTCGAGGTATTGGAGCGTAATGGTCTTGTCGTATCAGACCTGGCTTGTTGTTTCTTCTCTCAATTTGCGAAGCCTCAAGGAGACGAAACGATGATGAAAATTGGGTTACCGTCAGAAAAAACCCTTTACATCGGAGGAACATATGGATATACAGGAATTAACAGTCCGATTTTTGCATTGAAGGAAGCGAAACAAACTGGATTGATTGAAAAGGGCGATTTAGTCTTACTCGCTAGTGTTGGTGCAGGCATTAACATGTCAGCTATCCTTATTCGAATTTAAACAAAAAGACCTCCATTTGGAGGTCTTTTCTTATGCCGCAATGTACTGCGTTTTTGGAATCGCATCTTCTTCGACGAACGTTCCAGTAAAATTGGTTTCTTTCCCAACACGTTTTAATTGCATTTGACAAGTTGGAGAATCCGCTTTTGTCATGTAGATTTGTTTAAATCCGTCTTTCATGTAGAACTTGAAGCATTCCGCAAGGATTGGTAACGTTTCACGAGTAGATGCTTTCAACTCTTTTGCACCCACAATCAATGTGTATTCCTTCGGATTAATTTTGCTGACAATTTCCTCATAGTCTTTTACAAACTTTTCTGCAAGTTCCATTGTCATAAATCCACTTACTTCGGCACGAAAAACTTTCTTTTGCTTGTCAATTGTCATTTTAAACATAGTATCTACCTCCATTAATGTAGCAAATGCTACTCCTTTTGTTGTTACCTTTATCATACCATGTTTTTGACAATAGTCAATAATAAATTACAAAAAAAGACCCGTTAATTGGGGTCTTTTTTCTGCTTATCTTGATTCAGCTGAGAATCGACTGTATCAGTCTCTTCAACTGGCTCTTCAGTTGGAACTTCTTCAACCGGTTCATCGACTACTTCTTCGGATTCCTGCTCTTCTTTCAAGCGTTCTTCCTCTTCACGGAGTCTCTCTTCTTCTTCCCGTTTCTTCCGTTCCTCTTCGAGTCTCCGTTCAACCTCCTCTTGGATTCGACGTTCCTCCTCTAAGCGTTTTTGCTCTTCGGCTTCACGTTTTTTTCGTTCTTCTTCTAAGCGTTTCCGCTCGATTTCATCTAAGAAGAATTGTTTCTTTCCTTCCAAAGCGTCAGATGCTTTTTCCCACTCAATCGTGAATGCATCATATGCACGCTTATGCTTCACATCTTCAATAAGTGGAAGGATATTGTCGAGCATTTCTTTTTGTTCTTCATATTCCTCTAGCTTTTCAAAAGGAACATCATAGAAATCTTGGAGGGCTTGACGTACTGCAGTTTCACGTTTTTCTTCTTCTTCTTTCGTGAGCCCATGGATAATTCGATAGTCTTCAAGTGCAAGACGTTCTTTCTGTTCTGAAAGCTCTTGGTCTCGACGCACGTTTTCTAAATACATACGATTCGCACGTGCCTTGTCCACTTGTTTTACAGCGGTTACCCATCGTCCACCCTGTTTCCAAACAGAATCCGGTCGAGGGAAATCAATCTGCTTCTTATTCACATGGAGTTCCTCATTCCACTCCTTAAAGAGTGAACTTGCCACCCAATGTTGACCATATGGAATAGAACGAGGTGTGTCGTAACCTGTCCATACCGCTGTTGAATAGTGAGGTGTCCCACCGACAAACCAAATGTCTTTATCTGCATTGGTCGTCCCCGTCTTCCCGATGACATGCTTGTAATTGCTTGGCATTGCCCGTGTACCGGTGCCGGTTTTCATGACGCCTTTCAACGTATCTACCATCAAGTATGCCGCTCCAGACTCATATACTTTACGTTCTTCCGCTTTCTTTTCATACATAACTTCATCTGTCACGATGTCTTTGATTCGGCGGATGTTCGTTGGTTCTTTATAGACACCCTGATTGATAATCGTTTCATAAGCACTCGCCATTTCAACTGTGGTTGTTCCATAGGTAAAACCACCCACCGAAATGATTGGGTTAGCGTCTTGTGCTGTCAAATTGGAGAACTTCATCTTGGAAAGTTTCTCAATCATCGCAGTTCCACCCAATTCATTTGCGAGCTTATAGGGAATCGTGTTAATCGAGATTTCTGTTGCGTATCGAAGAGTTACGGCTCCACGGTATCCATTGTAATAGTTCTTAGGACCGTTTTTGACGTAAGCATCTGTCATTCGACTTTCAGGAGTATATCCTTTTTCAAATGCCGGTGTATAGGCTACTACCGGTTTAATCGTCGAACCTGGTTGACGGACACCTTGATACCCACGGTTGAAGATATTCCCGTTCTCCCCACGACCACCTGCAATCGCAACAACTTCACCAGTCGTATTGTCAACTGTTGTAATTGCCGTTTGGAATTGATAGAAGCCGGTCTTAGGGTCTTTGCCATAGTAAGGCGACATCACCCGCTCAATGGTCTTTTCAAGATTCTTCTGTTTTGCCATATCAATACTTGTTTCAATTTCATAGCCACCATTTAGGATTTCTTGACGAGTTTTGAGATAAGCTTCATTGTATCGACTCTTATAGGCTTTTTGACTTTCGTCATCTGAGAAAGCATACTGGAAGACAAATCCTTCCTTCTCCATCAAATGTTCTGTGGCACGATGAATCGCATAACCAAGTGCTGGTTCCGTCACAGAATTGTCAATCCCATGCTTCGTCACCTTGATACCAAGTGGTTTCTTCACAGCCTCGTCATGCTGAGCCTTTGTAATGGCACCATTCTCAAGCATTTTTCCCAATACTCGGTTCCGTTTTGCCAATGAATTTTCAGGCTTTGTGATAGGGTCAAATAAACTTGGGTTGTTCGTAATGCCAATAATGGTTGCGGCTTCGTGGAGTTCAATGTCCTTTTGTTTTTTAGAGAAATAGAAACTTGCCGAAGGAGCAATGCCATAATTCCCATTTCCGAAGTACACATTGTTTAAGTAATGACGGGATATTTCATTTTTTGTCATCTTCTTTTCAAGTTCCTGTGCAACGACCTGCTCAACTAACTTTCGTTCAATGGAAACTTCGTTGTTCTCTAGAATAACGTTACGTACCAGTTGTTGCGTAATCGTGCTTCCACCCTGTGTTCCATTTCCCTGTAATGTCGTAGCAATCCCTCGGAGCGTCCCATATAAGTCAACTCCATGGTGTTCATAAAAACGTTCATCCTCAGCTGAGACCAATGCTTTAACAAACAACGGGTTAATCTCTTCAAAAGTCGGAGTCTCATATTGATATTCCTTGAATACTTTCAAGAGCTTGCCATTGCTATCAAAAACTTTTGTCGGTGGTTTTGTGATGAAATCCTGTTCTTTTACACCCTCTGCAATGCTGTACCCTTTGGTGACACTTGTTTGGATGAAGTCTCCATATTGATTCCAAGCATATGCCCCACCTACGCCACCTCCAGCTGTCAAAAGTAGCGTAAAGGCTGTTCCAGTTACAAATAACCCTTTCGTCAAACGACGGGCAATCGATTTTTTAGGCGTTCCTGTCAATGAAAGCTTTCTTCTTTCAGTACGAGAAGGCATATCCATATCGTCACGGTTTTCGTTTTTCACTATTCTCACTCCCTGTTTTAGAAAATAAACTACATTATATATTGACTATTGTATATTTAATTCACCATCTTATGTGTATGGGTTCTACCATTCACTAATTCTTTTAATGAAGATAGGTCTGCGAAAGGTTCTAAAGCAGAAAGATGGGTAAAGGCGGTTTTTCGTTTGAGGGCAGTTTTGTCTTTTACAAAGCGATTATTCGTTAAATCAGCCTCGTTTTTGAGAAGCGTTACAACGCTTGCTAGACCATGTATGAAGGCACATTGATTGTAGATATCGATGGAGATGAAAATTTGAGGATAAGACTGTGTGGAAAATCCGTTCTTCTTGCGGATGCGGTTCGTTAAAGGGAAGTTTCCGATGCGAAATGTTTTGACGCCACACATCAACCCGAGTGGGTCAAAGAGGTCTGGAACAGTAAATTCTTTCGTGTCTCCAATAGAATCATCGTGGATTTTTACACCCAAGTATTTCCCTAAAGCAACTTCTCCCAGTACGCCAACGACCCAACGAGGGATTTCGTTGTTACCATCAAACTGATGTACTTTTTCTTTCATCTTTTCCTTTACAATCCGTTTTGCAAAATCTTTTGCGTAGGACATATCCTTGTCATCAAGTTCAACACGGATTGACGAATCGTGATTTGCAATCCGATTAAACATATAGAAAAACAATTTCCGGTGTTGCTCATGCGTAACATCCCCTATTGGAAACGGGGGTGTTTTCTTTCTCCTTGCATTCACTTCAAACACTCCTTTTTGTCTATTGTCAATATTACTATCAGTATAAATCATTTTTTGACTATAGTCAATATGAGTAAAATAAAAAGACCTCTTCTATCGAGGTCTTCTTGTTTAATGGAATTTATTCAGTCTCATGAGGATTGGAGACCTCTTTTTCCTGAAATGAGGGATTTCAGGGTTTCTACATCTTTAAACTTATGGAGTGTGTCGATTGAGGTAAACGCAACTTTTCGAGTCAAGGCATTCGCATCTTTTACATACAAGCCATTCTTTTCATCTCGCTCATTGTCCGCCATTTGTTGAACGGTTGCCAGACCGAAGAGATACGCAACATTGTATTTCAAGCTGATGCCGATAAAGACTTGCGGGTAAGAATTCCACTTAGGGAAACCTTTGTGATTCAAAATCCGGTTGGTCAGTGGGAAGTTTCCAAATTGAAAGGCTTTGACACCGCAGGAAACGCCGATAGCATCCTTTAAATCAGGAACCGCAAAGTAGGTAGATTCTCCGATATTCGGGTCGTGAATCTGTACACCTAGATACTGACCTAATGCCAGCTCTCCAAGCGTCCCGACCATCCAACGTTCAATTTCACGCTTACTATCCTTCTGATGGTGCTCTTCAAGCATTTTGGTTTCAATGATTTTTTTAGCAAATGCATTTGCATAGGCAATATCATTGTCACTCAGTTTGATAACCACAAACCCTTCCTGTCTCTTCGCAATTTGGAACTTGTTCCAGAAATGTCGCTTGTGTTCCTGAAAATCAAGCGGCACATGCTTACGGACTCCTGGTTCTCGATAACCACCGCCGTCCATCACTATCGGTGTGGACACCTTTGGTCGTTTTGCTGGTTCGTTGAAATAACTCATTTTTCCATCTCCTTTTAAAATAAATGGTAGACGTGCTACACCTTTCTTTCATATATGGTCATGCTATGCATTTTGACGTCCCCTTATAAACGGAAAAAGACCACCGTTGCGGGATGGTCGATAGTCAAGATTTCTCTTGAAAATTCCATCTATACAAACAAGTGGTCTCAAACAGTTCCTGAAAGAGTGGAAAACGTTACAGTAGAATCAAAACAATGCAGTCACCCTGAGGATGACAGTAAATCGTTTGTGTCGCTGTGCAACACGGCGTATGGAAGTTCTTTCCGATTCTCGCCCCATCTTTACCCATGGATTCATCCATTAGAAGATAAAGCGGGACTCGGTCAGCATACTGTGTGCAAGGAGAGAATCCTTACAAAACTCGCAGGAGGAACTTGGGGGGCTTTCGCCCCCCTTTCGGGGACAAAAAAGTCAAAATTTCAGTCTAAGGTGTCATAAGGCTCTGGGTGTCGTTGAAATTTTGTCGGTTGTGTGTGTGTGTTGCTTTCTTTTTTGTCGTTTCTTCTACGTATGCACTTCCAATTGCTTGATTCATCGAATGTCGTTCCCCTTTCGTTTTAGGTTCCGTTCTAATTCTATGAATTCCTGTTGTTTAGGATTTTTCCTATGTCTTATCCTATGCACTCTCTCCACTTCTATAACTCATGACAAACATTTTTTCGTGGTTTTTCGTCATATCCAAGACAGCTAAAACGCCATCTGTTTCGACTTCCATGCATACGGAATTATCATTTGAAAATCCTGCTTTAAAGAAGTCCATCAAGACCTTTGCAGGATAACCCGAGTTTTCTAATTTCCATTTGTCACTTTCTTTTGCAACATTGCTTCGAACTGTTAATTTCCCAAGCTCTTGAATGTCACTAGATGAAATGGATTCTCCTGCCTCTTTCCGTTCCTCTAGCGAAGCAAATACGGATTTGAGAGCAGAAAAAACATTCCCATCTACTTCATAATCGCCTTTGACAACGATTTGATAATTCTTATTGTTCAGCACACATACCGGTTGCTCATCAGATGTACCTGTTGAAACGGTGACATTGTCCAGGCAGTTCAGAATCTTTGCCATGAGTTTTGCTTTGGGTTTTGGAAAGGCTAAATGGAAGGATTTTAGAACCTCAGCGGGTTGTCGTTCATAAGAGCTTTGATGAATGGAAAACGAAGCAGATTCGAGGGTTTCATCTTGAACAGAAGTAATATAGACGGCTTGAGTATCAAGCTGTTCGGCAGGGAAATCGGTTTTTCTTAGAACAATAGACATCCTGTTTAATAAATCTGAAAGCATCTTGCCTTCCGTCTTAAACAATGGTTTCTTTTCGCCTACTTCTTCCAATACAACCATATCGCCATCATCAAACAGTTTGAACATCTCCTCAGGGAAGACGCCATCATCCACACGAAGCTCATCTTCTTCTCGTTCAAGCATGATGACATCTTCGCTTTTGGAAAAGGTTTTTAACGCATCATATAAAATCTTTAACGAGCAAGTCGCAACCCCATCCAAGATAGTTTCCGCTTCTTCCAATTGATAAAACATTTCAACTTTACTCTTCGGGTCAATAAAAGAGAATAATACCTTCCCTTCACTCACTTCCATCGTCACGGCATGCTTTTCGCTTTTGAAGTCTGTATCATTTAAAACAGATTTCATTAAATCAAAAGGCTTCTTTAATTCTTTATATTTCGCTTCAAATAACATCTATGTCACCTCTCAATTTTTAAATTCTTGCAAAGCACGGACAGTTTCTAACGATAGGAATTCCAATACCGCCTGCTCTACTTTTTTAAAGTCTAAAGGAAGCGGAAAGTCTTTGTTATACCAAACTTTTGTTGGAATATCAAAGTATACTGTTCCAAAATTATCTTCATGTCGCAGTGAGATATAATGGCGTTTCATCACTTTTTTCTTCGTGATTTGCTTTTCCCAATAGCGAACTCGTTTGACCTCAGCAGGTGTGTGTTCAACCGGCTTTACAATATGCTGGCGAACCTCAACTGTTTCAGGGTCAATCACATACTCATACACTTTTAAGAACACTTCTGCAGTCGCATACGCATCTTCATCTGCACGGTGAGCATTGTCTAACGAGACACCAAAAAGATTTGCAAGTGTTCCCAGTTTATATCCCTCTGCTTTTTGATTTGGAAGGGCACGACGGAAAAGTTTTAGTGTACAGATGACAGGATTCTTCATATGAATACCAACTCGTTCAAACATTGGAACAAGGAACCGTTTCCAGTCGAACCCTTCATTATGAATGACGACAACAGCGTCCCCGATGTATTCGTGAAACTCCGGCAGGACTTCGCCGATAGTTGGCTTCCCATCCACCATTTCGTTTGTAATTCCCGTGTGTTCTACAATCTTTTTCGGAATTTTCATCTGAGGGTCAATGAAGCGTTGATACTTATCTTGAATTTCGCCATTGAGAATCCGAACGGCTCCAATTTCAATAATCGTCGCACCTTTTCCTGGATGAAAACCAGTCGTTTCAATATCAAGGACGACAAAATGTCCATGTTTCATCATTTCTGTATAGTTTGAGATGGCTTCAACATTCAATGATGCCAACACATCTGTATTTTCTTTCGTCAACATATTATCACTCCTTATGAGTCTGCTTTTCTTTTAGTCTATCATTATATTTGCCTATTGTCAAATTTAGAGAATGACTTTGAACAACAAAAAAAGAACCCGGAATCCAGGTTCTTAATCTTCCTAACCATTATAAACATTTGTCAATCAATTTATGAAGGTAACTCTATTAGATAGATACTTCATTTTTTAAATCCGAAATGTTGACTCGTAGAGCTTCCAATTCAGACTTGAGTTCCTGAGCAATTGCATCGTCGCCGTTTTTCAATGCTGTGTTCAAGTTATCAAGGTAGATATCTACATATCCACTGTAAATTTTTAATGATTGCTCAATGTTTTTTTGTGTAAAAATGCGTTCTTTTACATCTTTACGACGGACAGGAGCAGTCAGCTGAACCACTTCTCCGAACGAAAAAGTTGGTGCAGGAACTTCCTTTAATTCTGTTAGATTTTTACTTAATTCTGTCAGTTTCTTTTTAAGTTCATGTGCTTTCACAGAGTCGCCGTTCTCCAAAGCCACATTCAATTCTTGCAGGTATTTATCAGTGTAGAACTCATACGCATGACGTGCCTTTAAAATGTTTTGAGCTGTGAACACCTGTTTAAATACTTTCTCCTGTTTCTTTGCTTGATTCAACATAGCGAATCTCTCCCTTTTAAATAAATTGTGTAAATACACACCATTTTTTGATTTTTCTTATCCTATTCCTATTAAAAATGTCTCATAACAAAAAAGAGGTCAAAAATTGACCTCTTTCTTCATCCCGCTACTTCTTCTTCAGATGGTTGCTCTAACAATTCTTCATGACGATAGATGATGGCACCCTTTTTGAAGGTGACCAAAATATCCTCAATGATAATTCGAGACTTCGCTTTATTTGTCATGAGCATCACTGTCGCTACGGAGTTTTGGTTTTTATCTTGTACATCGAGCATGTACAAATCGCCTTCAATCAACGGGGCAACATGAAACGCACGAATCTCTGTATTCTCAACCGCCACTCCAATGACAAGGTTTGCCACTTCCTGCATTAACAAGACTGGGAATGGCTGTTCTTTTGTCACTTCGAATGCTTGTCCGATTAACTGTGGTGACAAAATTTCTACCACTTTATCACCCATTTCTTCTAAATAATCTAATGCAATCAATTGATTTTCTTCCATCTTATACCCACTCCTTAATTTTTCTGTTTTAATTTTTTAGAACCGTCATCATTCAATTCCAACAAGTACTCCCCTTTACTCGTCGTAAAGAAATACGATTCCCTGCCGGGTGAAACCTCATATTTATCGAATTGTTTCAAACGACCGATTTTCTCTTCTCGCTCTTTAAGGAATTTGTGAACATCTTTTGTCTCAAGTGGTTCATCCACTTCTTTTTGCAAGATGGTCTCCGTTCCTTTTTTTAACATAAACAATTGATTCATCCCGCTCTTAAGCGTATAGGTGCCTTTAGAAGTTTTGACGGTTGTCGTTCCATCCGTTTCCTTTTTTACTAATGAATCAGGTGTTCCGAGACGTTCGGCTTCTTTTGCAATATACAAGGAACTGACAGAATCGGTTGTATCGGCATCTCCTTTTATCAAGGTGACATTCGGATAACGCTCTTCCACCTGAAAGATTTCCAGGTCATCGCCATTCTTAGATACAAATCCAATATGATACAATTTGTTATCCGTTGCGAAGCGATAGTACACAACCGGTTGCTTTTCTGTTTTTCCTACAATCACCCCTTCGCCTAATCGCTCCATCTTTCGTACCGTTTCCTTCTCTTCTTTCAACAAATAGGTGATTGCCTTCTGTTCAGCCTTTGACTCTTCCACCCTGTGAGGGTGCAAAGTCATGTCAATAGCTAACACAATCGTTAAAATAGAAATCAACACAATCGGCACTTTGATATACCATTTGAGTGAAGACCGAATAAGGAGGTAGAAGGCATAGGGTGGGAAGATAACCCACCATATCCAACTTAACTTTTTCTTCTTTTCACTCATTCGATTTCCCCCTCACCTGGAGCCGTCACTTGAATGAATGGTACCTGAACGGAAGATGCTCTTGAAAATCGCTCTTCGATTCGCTTTAAAACGAAGTCATGCTCTGATTTTCGTGCCCAATCATCGGTTTCAAGTTCATCCATAAAGCCAAGAATATCATCACCCATGAAGCTATTCGCAAATTCTTTCATCAATGCCCACATTTCGTCTTTGACAGATTCTTTCAATACGAGTTCGCCATCTTTTTCTTCAAAGTACGCATCATGCGTAACGCCAAAGAAATCTGCATAAGCCGCTTCCTGTATAGACTGAATGTCATAATGTACAATCGTGTCCTGCCATACGTCACGCTTTCCTTCAATAAAGAGAATGAATTCAAGATTCTTTTTTAAGTCATATGAATTGTACGTGTAATTGGCATAAGGAGATGTTTCTTTTTTCATGCGGATATCAAAGAGGGCTTGAGTAGAAGGATTAAAGAAGGAACCGTATTTCGATTCGATACGTTCGAGGTCATGAGTCAGAAGAAGAGCATCATCTTTTTCTTCAATTTTGAAGAATTGCTCATCCAATCCTTCTAAAAACGAACGAACGGATTTATCTTCAACTTTTCCAAATTTATTTGTTCCAGTTTTAAACTGACCGTCGTTATAAGCATCCGTAAGTGCTGTTGCAATCCCAGTGTAGGACTCCATTAGCCGTTCCTGTTCCAATTTAAGAGCGTATAGAAGACTATATAAGACCTCATTTGCTCGGTCTTTCGACAATCCGGAAATCTTTTTCTCAATCTCTGATTCAATCGAAGCGGGAGTATCTCCGTTACTCACCATGTCAGCAATTTGATTGACAAAGTTTTTCTGCTCTTCTTCAGACATCTTTTCGATAGTTTGTACTTGAGCCGATTCATCTTTTTCCATTAGATAATACGTTGATGATAGCCCTGCTAGTCCAATCAGGACAGCACCTGCTCCAATCCATCTCTTTTTCATTCTGATTCCCCCTTGTAGGTAAATGGACTTCCCTTTTGTAGTCCAATGATTTTGTTTAGTCCACGGTCATAGACAACTGTAAATGAAGTTGTTTTCCCTGTATTTTTATGAGGATACGTTACTTCATAAAGTGTTTGAGCAAGTGCTTCATGGTCTGTATGCAAATAGCCCGTTACAACCGCACGACTCAAGTCACCTTCGTTCATCCGGTACCATTCATACATGACATCAACCGATTCTTTATCGTCGATACCTTGTTGAGTTAGCCATGAACTAAAAACGTCTTTTGTCACTTTCGTCCAATCGTCATTTTTGGGGAAGGAGCCGATGTCTTTCCATAAGAACCCGAATTCTTTATGGACGTGTTCAACCCATTCACTATCTTTTGTTAGTGGCTTGGGAGTGTGAACACGATTCGATTCCTGATTTAGCGTGACTTTTTTGATATTGTTCTTTTCATCCATCCAGAATGAAAAATCATGTGTTAAAAACTTTTCTGAGTCATTGACACTATTAAGAGTGGCAGTCATGACACGCATTCTCTCCCCATCTGCTACCTGTTCCCCAACCCCTGTCAACGTCATGGATTGAACAAACTGGTGAGGTACGGCGTAAATTTCCTTTACTGCATCACCAAATACATCAGAAGAGGATGAAAGATAGGAGAAATAGGGAATCGTTTCTCGGGACGAGTTACTTCCCTCTGCAAACTGTTTCATCGAGTCAACCGCTGTCAACTCAGTTGAAAGTACAGACAAGAACTCTTCCATAGAAGCTCGTGTTTTATTCGAGGTATCTTTTACAGGGAGTTCAATCGGTGTAATGTTCCCCCAAACGTCTTTAGGCGTTTCATCCTTCAATTTATCCAACTTGAACCATTCAAACGGTACCGAAAGAGAAGCTAACTTTCCCTGTGCATATTCATCAACCGATGCAATCGTCTTGTCCATAGGTGTACAACCTGAAAGCATAACGGCTGTGGACAATACCGCTACCGTCATCTTTGTTTTGTGTTTCATACCATAATCCCCTTCCTTTAGTTAAGATACTTGCATACATTCTGTTGAATCATCCGCAAACAAACGACCAAACGATTCATCATCCCACGGAAGCCGTGTTTCATCTTTCCATACCGTAGATTCAACTTGAACCGAAATAGGTCTTGCAACAACCTGACGATAATTCCAACCAAATCTAGTTCTCTCTTTCTCCGTTGGCGTATCAACCTCGCAATGATGGCGAACCAGTAGCTCCGTCCAATAGCGACTAAATGCGGTCTTACTCAACGTAGACTCACCCTCTAAATCTCTCTTTGAAACCACTCCACGCTCTGATAATTGAATCGTGAAATACATATCCAGCCATTCCATCGAAAAACGTGAAGTTTTAGGTGACTGCTTACTTTTTCTCCCATGTGTTTTCTGAATATATACATGGTCGTGAACAGCCTTTCCAAAGACAGATAAAACCATCTTTTTGGTTAATTGATGGTAAGAGATACGCTGTTCAACCAACTCTTTTGCACGAATTTCTGCTTGATGGAAAACTTTTTTAAAAGCGGGGATGATGTAAAAGGAGACGTGATTATGTTTCTTTTTTAAAGCTTGTTGCTTCTCCGCTTCCACTTGCAATTCAACCGGTACCTGTGATGTCTTTTCAATGAGCCCAAGAACAGCAAAAAGATTCACCCATTGATTTAATGTTGAGAGAGATTTAAGCGGGAAATAATGTTCCTTGAAGTACTGTGTAGACATGAAAAATACGGCATGCTCACCGTTTGACAAGTGTTTCCCATTAATATGTTTTCTTCCGTATTGGAGAAACTGTTGCAATACTTCTACGCCACCTCTCATGATGCGTTGAAGGTTTGGTGTATCCATAAGCTTCTGAGGGGATAGCATCGTTAGATTTTCTTCAATCTTTTCATTTTCTTTCATCGACCACTGGCTCATGCCGTTGTATGGATACGATTCTTCAAGATATCGAATTAGCTCACGGCTTGTCTTGTTCAGAAGAATACACATCAAATCAAACAAATCAAATGCATAAAACCCATACCCATCTTTGATTTTTGAAAAGTAACGATATTCTCCTTTTTCATTTTGGGAAATCCAAGCATATCGTTTTGCAAAGAATGAACAGGTGAAAAAACGATTTAGACCAGGTGATTCTTTCGAAAATTGAGTCAAATCAATCTGTCTTAACTGTTCAAATAAAGGTGAATCATTCGAACCTTCGTTTCTTTCGATGATTTGATTGAGAGAAGAGTAGAGGAAGTCCATGTCAAAAGCTTCGTCCTTTCGTGTCCAAACATTCGCCGTAGCTTTTTTTCGAATGGACGGTGTTAATCGTATAATGCTTTCGACGTTCACTGACATGACCTATCTCCTCCTCTCATTGTTGTTCACTATCCAAAATCATTAGATAGTAATTGTCTCGTAGCTCTATTATAGCCTCAAATCTTGACTATAGTCAATATATTAAATGGACTATTATATCTTTATTGATATATTTTCGTCCGCTGTATTTTTTGCCCTTAATATAGGTTTATGTTTCGGAGAAGTTGCCTATAGGCAACTTTTTCGGATACCTCTCTTCTCGAACACAAAAGACACCCCGAAAGGTGTCTTAATTTTCTTCAATTTCTTCATCTTTTCTTAAAGATAACACGTATCGTTTCAAACGCTTCTCATCAGAAAGGATTTCTCGAATGGTTTGGCGGATTTTATCGTTTAAGGATTCGTTCGCTAAAATGAGTTGAATATAACGATTGGCACCTGATTGGTCTTCACCTAGCAAACTTCCTGCTCCTCGAAGACGAAGGTCTTCACGAGCGACTTCAAATCCATCTTTCGCCCGACAAATCATTTCCAATTTCTCTTTAGACGTTGGATTTGGATTTGGTGAAATCAAGTAACAGCTTGAAGCTTTGTCTCCCCGACCCACTCGACCTTTCAACTGCCAAATCTGACTGGCTCCAAATCGTTCTGCGTTCTCAATGACCATCACGGTCGCATTCGGCACGTTTACACCAACTTCAATGACCGTTGTAGAAATCAATACGTGCGTATCTCCTTCTTTAAACGCTTTGAGATGAGCATTGATTTCTTCTTCCTTCATGTTTCCGGAAATAAAATCGACGACAATGCCCTCTTTTACAAATTCAGACGATACCTCTTTAAAGACTTGTTCCACGCTTTTAACGTCGCTCATCGTCTCACTATCATTTTCCTCAATCAACGGACAGACAATATAGGCTTGTTCGCCACGCTTGACAGCCTCCTTGATTTTTTCATAAGGAAGCCCCTGTTCTTCATGAAGAGAGATTTGAACCGGTTTACGTCCTGTAGGAAGTGTTTTAATCGAATAGATATCGACATGCTCTCCAAATAACGTGGTAGCAAGACTTCTTGGAATCGGCGTGGCAGACATCGACACCATATGAATACCGTCTTTCACCTTGTCTCGAATCCCGTCCCGCTGGCGAACACCAAAACGATGTTCCTCATCTACTACACACAAGGAAAGACGTGAAAACTCCACATCCGAACCAATACAAGCATGTGTTCCAATTAATACATCAATTTCACCCTCTCGAAGTCCTTTGAGTACCGCTTTTCGCTCTCGGACTTTCATGCCACCATTCAGGAATCCTACACGAATCCCGAGCGGTTCTAACAGCTCTTTCGCTTCAAGATAATGTTGAACAGCCAACACGTTTGTTGGTGCCATGAGTACGGATTGGTATCCAGCTTCCGCTTGCCCGACCATTAGCAATAGAGCCACCATAGTTTTTCCGCAACCGACATCCCCCATTACCAGGGCGTCCACCATCTTTCCTTCTTTCATCTTCAAGGTAATCCCACGCAAAACATCACGTTGCCCGTCTGTAAGGGAAAATGGGAGGTTTTTCATAAAAGCTGTCGTTTTATCAAATCCAGCCAATGTATAAGGACTGACTTTTGATTTAGATGCTCCTCTTCGTAATAAGTGGAAATTATACTCAAAGAGTTCATCAAATAGGTTCCGTTGCAAACTATCCTGCAACTGCTCCATTGTTTTAGGTTGATGCAATCCACGAACACTCTTATGGTATGGAATGACATCAAATTCCCGAAGAAGAACCGGTTCGAGATAATCATCCTTTGTATTCATCGTCAAAGCGGATTGAACTGCCTTTTGCAGGTATTCATCGGACATCCCCGCTACTTTTCGATAAACGGCTTGAATTCCCTGGATAGAGGACTTCTCATGTGCCCATGTGATAGGGGACATAAAGAACTTCCCGAATTTCTCTTCCACCTTCCCTCCTACATAAATCGTCTCTCCTACCTTAATACGGCTTTTCAAATAAGGTTGACCGAAAAATGTCAGGTAGCCGACAGCATCACTTAACTCATCTTCGAGCTTGAACGTAATAACTTTTCCTTTCGGATTTACAGCGACCACTTTCCCGCCGTATAAAGAAGGGTTTCCATTTCCCTGCCGGAATGACACTTGCTCTGTAAAGTCAAAATACTTTCTCGGCAAGTATTGAATCACATCTTCAATGGTTTCCAACCCTTTCTTCTTCAACTGATTCGTTTTAGCAGTAGGTAAACCGAGTGCTTCGATTTTCATACACATCTCTCCTTTTTCCGTAAATACTCTTAACCTAAGTATACCATTTTATTTGACTATTGTCATAATTATATTATTTATTAGTCAAAAGTAGAATGTTTTATCGATATATATCGTGTAGCTCTATTGCATACAATGAGATGAATATAAGAGACAAACCGAGGGAGGACGTGAATGAAATGAAAAATTGGTTAAAATCCGACAAACATGTAAAAAAGAAAGATAATAAAAACCCTTACCTAACCGTGGAAAACGGAAAAGTAGTTCCCGTGGTAGAAGGGAAAGAAGAGAATAAAGAGCCAAGTGAAGAGAAAAACAAAGAAGTGCGTCCACCAAATCCCGATGAAGTCGAGGCAACCCCTCAATCTAAATTCAAAATGTGGATTTTGCTCATTGTTGCTGTCTTATTGGCATTCTATACATTTAAACTGTACAGTGATATTGCTGTTGAAACAAAAGAAGAACTCGTTCTACAAGAAATCCAACGAAACACAGTTGAAGTTAAGAAAGATAAAGCTGAAGACTTGCCAACTACAAATGAAGACCTCATTGAAAAGGCGAACAACTGGAAGGATGACTTGAAGAGTTCTTTCCAAACAGAACCAAAAGCGAGCGACGAACCGATTCAACCAGTAGACGAATCGATTTTATTTGATATTCGTTCTGAAGATGAAGAAGGAACAATCCTCCTTCAGCAAATTCGTGATATGTCGGTGAAGCATATTAATGGGGAGTTGTCCCGGGGGCAATACATCCTTCGTCTTCAATCCATTGACTTAAAAATGAATCGTTATCATGGAAGAATTGAATCATTAGACGCTAAAATCACATCTTCGCATGCTTATCAAGAGTATATTGACTATGTGACGTTAAAAGAAGAAGGCATTCAGTCATTGCTCATCGAACTTCGAGTTTCGCAGGCGGATGGGATTGCCTTGACATTCAACAATGCGGTTGATTTCCACAACGAATTATCTGTCGAGTCAGACAAGCTGTTTACGTCAGAGTTGAAAAAGTTGGGTTATACGGTCACTGTCGAAAAAGGAACCATCAAATATAAGTAATTGACGAAAAGCAGATGAATATCTGCTTTTTTTGTCGTTTATGGCACACAATACATTTTATTTGTCGAAGGATTCCATTTTATGTCCTGTTATGACATAAATATCGTTAATTTTATTATTTGTTTAACTTTCTTGTTACAGTTCGTCATTTATCATTGACCTTTTTTTAAAACTAACGTAAGATGAAAGACATAAATGACCTTCTTACATAACAGGCTGTGCTATAACCTGCCATAATCATCAAGAAGAAGGAAGAATCGTATCAGAGGAGGAATTAAGATGTCTAAACTAAGTAAAGGCGACTTTGTCGTTGTTGACCCAGGTAAACACGAAGTAAAGGGAATGGTTTTTAGTAAAACCGGAACGGTCAAAGGTGTCTTTTCCTTTCCATCAAAAAGCAAACGAGTGCCAAGCTTCAATAACCATGAAAGCTCATCACCTAAACAGTTCAAATTGGTGACGAACAATAAGTTCTATCTTGTCGGTGAAGGATTGCAGGCTGAATACAATGCAGAAGTCACCAAGACAAATGAACACCATAAACTTTGCGTATACACAAGTGTTGCGGCACTCGTTGACAATGATGAAGAAGTTGTCAATCTCGTTATCGGTTCACCTACCAATGATTTCGTGGCATCTGAGAATATCGAACGCTATAAAGAGCTCATCATGGGGAAACATGACGGTGAAATCTCACTTGAATTGAACCGAAATAAAAAATCGTTTTCGATTAAAAATTTAGAAGTGTATCCAGAAGGAATGGCAGTCCTTCCTCGTACTCTTAAGCAACATACAAGCCAGATTCATGTGGTTGATATCGGCGGGCAAAACGTTAACTACCGAAAATATGATGAAAAAGGGAATACATTAGAGTATTTCAGTTTGGATTATGCTGGAATGAATCGTCTTGAACAGCATCTAAAGAGCGAGCTACGCTTTGTGTTGACAAGTCAAGATTTCGATATTAACAGCATTGATTGGGACACCGCCATTTCAGAAAGACGGATTCCAAAATTAGATGAAGTCTTAGAGGATGGCTCCACTCTTTCCGGATTTGAAGATTCCGAGGACTTTCTCCAAGAAAGCATTAAAACATTCATCCAAGAACACATTATCGATGCTCTTGTTCGGAAAAGTGTTTACCTGAATCAACGTGGACATGCTATCTTGTTTACAGGTGGTGGCTCACTACGCCTTGAATCGTATTTAAAAGAAGTCCTTGCCTCTAATGCGGAAAACTTTGAAATCTCTCAAACCGCTAAATGGGACAACTGCATTAGCTATGCCATTCGTTATTTGACTCAACTAGAAAAAGACAAAGCTGTCGTGACGAAAGCGGTTGTCAAAATCATTAAAGCTGTAAAAGAAGTTGATTTCGAAGAGAACTACAACATCATTGAAAATGAAGAAGAAGAAATCTCAATTCGATAAAGGAGCGTGAAAACAACATGGCTAGAAGTTCGTTTAACGTCTCCCTCCAGCGAAAGCACAATAAAATCGTCCTGGGTCCTTTGATTGAGCGTTGTGAAGAAGAAGGCGGCGTTATTTCCGACGTAATCGTGGAATACGTCGAAAAAGCTCTCGACTATGAAAAAATGATTGGGTTAAACAAGGTCATGCAAACCTATAAAATCATTCAGAATATGGTTGGCGTACAACATTCTTACGGGTCTCCTGAATATATACAGGCGGTTGAATCAGTGTTAAAACGGGTTATACGAATTGACGGGGAAGAACTTTCTCAGTTTCTTAGTGACCCAAATGGATATGTAGGGGGAGATTTGTCTTCCCCTCTTTCTTCTATTCCACCTATTGCCCAGCAGGTAACAGCACAACCTATTGCGGTTCAAAAGGAAACGGTATCAAATGACGCACCACCGAAGAGTTCTCATCCAGAAACGACAACGGTTCCTGTAACCTCTCCTGCTCCTACTATGGAAAAAGAAGATGATGATGAAGAGGAAAAGAAAGCGGAGAAACTCCGCCAAAAACGAGCAGAAGCTCGTAGAAAGAAAAAAGAGGAAGAGGCTCTTCTTAGAGCTGAAACGAATGATGTCGATGATGATGAAGTGAATGTCGAAAACCTAAACATCGGTGCTCTTTTCAATAGCTAATCATGAAAGAGGAAATCGAAATGATGTATCCACCTATATCGGCATACGGGTCGGGAATGGTTGGTACCAGGAACATCCCCTCCTGCATTTCGGTTTTCTCTTATTTTTTTATAATCTTTGCATACAATAGTAACAATCATCAAAACTAGTTGTGTATGACACAATGACACAGAATCATTTGTTAGTCGGAAGAGACTATTTATTTATAGGAGTGAATTTCAATGGAAAATAATAAGGTTAACATGCGAAAAACACCCACAGAAAGCGAATATCAATTGTGGGTTCAAAAAATGACAAAGTATGCAAAGAAAGAGAAAAGCATGATGGAGTTTCCGAAGCGAGGGGACATTTGGACGCTTGATTTTGGTCAAGGTGTGGGCAGTGAGATGAGAGGCACACGACCAGTGGTTGTTCTTTCATCCAGTTTGACGAATGAAAAAACCAATACGTTGTTGGTTCTTCCCATCACAAAACATTCTGGCACTGAAGAATCAGAGCGAAACACGGATTTCATCTTTCATCTTCCGTTAACCCCTGACCTTTTAAAATGGGGCGGAGACAAAGTGGAAGGTGTTGTGAAAACCGAGACCATCTATACCAAATCACGTGGGCGAATCGGAAAGCGTATCGGACGATTAAACGATGAAGGCATCAATAAAGTGTCTGAACTTGTTTCACGAGTTCTTCATGTGCGTGAACCGATTTCTCCAGACGATGACATGAAGAAAATGGTCGAAAAGGCAGAGCGTCGTCGAGAAGCAAAACAAACTCGACTTCCTTACAAAAAGAACGAACTATAAGAAAAAACAATTAGAAAAAGCATGATAATTATCATGCTTTTTTGTCTGCTTATTAATTCCTTTAGCTATTGGGAAAGTATATTACCATTTTCTAGGGTCTCCCCATTCTTTAACTACTGACAATTGAGTCATTTGTTCCCATTGACATTTCGCCTTCAATTGCTCAAATGCTTTTTGGTCAGTTTCCTTTATTTCTTTAATAATGTTTGTCGCTTCTTCTGTAGTCATCGTGAACCACTCCTTTTGTCTTGATAACTCATTGTAGACAGTTGAATTTGTTTTATAATCAATCATAGCTTTTATCAATTATTTTCAGTATGCTTTCTCATTGAAAACTTTTATTATTCGTCATCATCAGGTGCTTGTCGTCGTTTACGCCCCACCCTTCGCAGGATACGTCTTAATATGAGTACATTGGAAAGATAAAATTTCTCCTTCATCTAATGAGCGATATGAGGCAGAACCATCTATACTATCAATATATACATGCTTGCCATTAGGAGTTGGAGGATATTTTAGAGACGTAATGTCATGAATTGTTCCATCTTCGTCTTTCCATTTTCCAGAACCATGCATCCAATATTCAGGTGTTTCGTATTCGAATCCATTAATCGTATATTTCATCTTCTCACCCTTCCATCTGTTTGTTATTCGTCATCATCAGGTGCTTGTCGTCGTTTATCCGGGATATGAGGCAATAAATTTGAAAATGCAATTTCATGATAATCAATAATGTCTTTCTTTCTCCCCTTCAATACCACTTTCACAATAGCTGTTTGCTCATCCACTCTCCCATGAAGTGTTCCATATACATATTCCTCGCATTCATCGTCTTCGTAATACTTAAATACGACTCGGTCTCCTACATTATAAATACTTCCGGGTGCAACCTTGTCTGTCGTTGTCTGTTTGTCTGTGTGTGATGTCATAAAAAATAAATTCCTCCTTCAACGCTATGTGAGTTTGTCATTCTCACGTTCGTACTTTTCTTTTTATTATTTGACTCTATCATATAATTATTTTTGACTATAGTCAATGTAATTTTTGACACTAGAACCCTAAAATCTGTCCGACATTCATAAACCCTTCCAAAGTTTATAAACTACTCTATTCCCCATACAATATCTAACAATGTTATTAAATAAGGAGTGATTCAATTTGAATGAACATGAAAAACGTGAATCTGAGTTAATCGTACCAGAACAACCAGATTTAAAAATTAAGCCTAAATCAAAAATGACAGGCTTTAAAATGCTGGAAAAACAAGAACCAGCTATTGAACCAAAAGAAGAAGCGGTAACCTCTAAAGATGCGGTGAAAGTATTTTTTACACTCTTATTCGGTTACCTTGTATACGCCATTATCCCAACCCTCGTCTTTATGAAGGCACTTGATTTTGGATTTTGGCTTTCATCCGGATTAACCTTTGGACTCGCTGTCGTTTTAGTTTTTGCATTAGGACTTCATAAACCAGCGTCTGCAGAACAACTTGCGAAGCGTGATATGAATCGACGAAAAAAGAAATCAAATACATGAAAAGACAACCACTATGGTTGTCTTTTTTGTTGTATCGACTCGTAACGAATCAAACATTCTGACACAATGGTTTGCCGCTCCAGGGAACCATATATCCATTTCTTCATTTGTTCCAAGTCTTTTGTCAATGACTGTTCGACTTCCGGTCGCTCACCGACCTCTTCCAGATAATCGAGTGTTAATAGGACTCGCTGATAAATGGAGTGAAATGTCGGGTTTGTAAACCAAATTTTTATGCTATTCATACGTCTCCTCCTTTAAGGAAAAGAGAGACCGAAGCCTCTCCCCTTAGTATTGAACCTGAACAGAATTTCTGCCCAACAACTCTTGCAATTTGATGATGGTCGCAAGCTTCGTATTTCCTAGAATCGCTTTTCCTTGTCGGGTCGAATACGTTTTCCCTCCCATGACAATCGTGACAGGGATTCGGTTTGGCGTATCAGACTTTTCAAAGATATTCATCAACTCTTCAAACTCATATCTTGCTTCTGATAGGTCAGAATCGAGGTAGAGTGTTAAATTGGCAACAGAGTCTGGCGTCATTAATTCATCCATTGTTTCAATGCCGTTTACAAGGAATTGTGTTCCGAATTCACTGACTTCAATCTTGCCGTAGAATGCGAGAACTTCCCCATTTTTCAAGCGGTGGACATTTTGAGAGTAAATCGTAGGGAAAATAATCCCCTTGACACTTGCAGAAACATCTTCAATGACGATATTTGCCATGAGTTGATGACTCTTTGTCTCACGCACTTCAAGCTCCTGTACCACTCCGGCAATCCGAACCATCTCTCCGTCAAACGCATTTTCAAAGACAATATCTTCTTCCACTCCATCTTCAGAATCAATCGAGTTCGGAAGAATCTGCTGAATCGAATAGAAGTTTTTGATGCTTGGATTTTTAAAGACCGATTCGTACTCATTTAACGGGTGACCCGATACATAAAATCCTGTATATTCTCGTTCTTTTTCAAGGCGAAGCTTTTCAGACATTTCACGTGCACCTGTCAATGTGAAGAATTTATCGTACATTGGAGTGAACAAAGAGGTTGAAAGAAGCGATTTTGTTCCGTTGTCACGGTCACCTTTTGCAATGCTTGCGATACCGGTAAAGACATCAATCATATTGAGTTTTTCTTGACGTGTTCCTGGGAATGAATCAAGAGCTCCTGAATAGATAAGAGCTTCGATACGACGACGGTTGATACCGTGTGAAATCGACATCCGTTCAATGAAGTTGTACAGGCTTGTGAATAAGCCATTTTGGTCTCGTTCTTCGATGATAAGCTCACCATATGAACCCATGTTACGAATACCACCGAAACCGAAGCGGATAGATTTTCCGTCTACAGAGAAGTCTTGCATTGAGTAGTTTACATCTGGAGAGAGAACCGCAATACCACGGTTCTTACAGACCGTCATGAATTGCTTGATACGGTCAGCTTTCGAGAGGAAAGAGTTGAGGGTTGCTGTGAGGAATTCTACTGGGTAATAATGACTGAGCCATGCCGACCGGATGGCGATGTCGCTGTAACCAACTGCCTTACCACTCTAGATTTCTCTAGCCAGTTACATACTGTTGTGGTCTGGACTATCCAACGAACTGCTTACGCAGTCCCCCTAATTATAGTCTCTGAACGTCCATCTTGATGAAGTCTCTTGTATTTCCTAGCCATGCCTAATGGTTCTTGATAAACAACTTCTCTCAACAATTTTAAATTGTCCTTTGAAGCTGTTCGTATTAGGTAATAACCAGAATGCTCATTTTCGTATTTGTTTATTTTTAGATTCGTAAAACCCATATTTTCCATCTCCTTGAGAACCCAATCCATGAATCCACTTGATGCTGAGGAGATGAAGAATTCCTTCCCGTCCTTTCGCACCCATCCATCACCGTCTATGATTCCTCTTAGAATGTATCTAAATAATTCTTTTTCGGATTCATTTAATTGGGAACCATTAGTGGTGAATGTTTTATTTGGTGTCACTCCAAGCCGCTCCAATTGTTCAAGATAATCTTTTCCATAAAGGATGATTCTATATTTATCTTTATGGTTTTCGTTGTCGGTTGGAATGACGTTATATTTCTGATTGGTTATTTTGGAAATCAATTCAATAGCATCTTTATCAACGAGGTCAATTCCTACATATCCTCTGCTTTTGATGACATATCCATCGGTGAGCAGTAAACCTAAAAAGTATGCCTTTTCAGGAGAATCAATCTTTTCGAACGAGAAGTCAGCATAGGAGATTTTTGCGTTTCTAATTTGAGTTTTTGTTCTAGATTTCACGCCATTGTTTTTCAAGATGACGAGTATAGAACGCTTGCTTTTAAACCCAAACTTATCAGCTAATTGCTGAGCAGAAAGCCCTTCTTTGTAGCCGGAACAAATCTGCTTTTCCATTTCGCTGTCATATAACTGATTCCCAGGAGGTTTTCGTGTAGAGGAGTCTCGTTTAATTTTATTTTTATGAGCAACATCTCTCAACGCTAAAACGGTTACCTTTTGACCGGTCTTAACAGTCAAATATTTAGCCATTGATTCTAGATTGTTCCCATATGTGTAAAGACGTTTGAATTGATTTTGAGAGAGTGAAAAGAGGTGTTTGTCGGGGTTTACTTTACTTAAAATACGATTTGTTTGTGAGTATGAAATCCCACGTTCTTTTGAGACCGATTGACGAATTTTTTGTTTGGATAAAGCTTTATTTCGCAATCGGATTATATACAAGATATCTTCTTTTTTCATTTTATCGCCTCCATTTCGGAGACTTCATCAAGATGTTTCGATGCGTGATTGCCCATTTTTGGGTTACTTAGGTTTTCACCTTATACCATCCCTTGTGCTTTTTTCTGCCTTTCGGCGACATTCACGTTTGTCGTTGCCAACTCCGTTGTAGTGACAAGGGCTTTAGGGGTTCCCCGCAGTTTATAGGGTTATTCAAGCCATCTCACGATGACAGGGCACACATATGTTTATGCGATTTATTAACAATATTTTCCAATTCGGCTCTTTATCCGAATCAACCTCTTTTGAGGAAATATTGGACTATATCATCACCCCCCGTTTACGTTGAGGCACTCTCTGGTCTAAGGAGAGCGAGAAAGTCTTACATATCTTTCCGTGTCGGGCACTCGTGGACGACTTATCATTTTGGCTATTCATCGTCTAGTCTCTGAGCCTTCTACCTTACTTTTATGCCATTCTGGTAGCTTGGTTGCGGATTGTGCTACCTCATCACCTTTTTACCATACCTTGGGCGTTACCCCTTGCCACAATGCCTTCTCAGACATTGCTTGGTAGTGTGAGACCTAAAACGCTTTTTCCCGCAGTTCACCCGATTTTCCTTGAATCTTTCAACCCAAGGGCACCTATTGATGCGTATAGACCGAACTTCTTCATTCGTTCCCATAACTCTTTCGCCATTTCTTCATCTACTCCGTTAGCAATAGCTCCTGAAATAGCCTTTTCTTTATTTCCATAGAGGAAGTATTCTCCATACATATTCAGGAGGTCTTCAAGCTTCTTGCCCATTGATTTGCGGACACCATCAGCATCCCCTTTCGAGAATCCGGCTAATTGACGGACGATGTGCATAACCTGCTCCTGATACACGATTACGTTGTACGTCGGTTTTAAGATGTCTTCAAGTTCCGGAATGTCATAATGAATCCCGTGTGGCGTCAACATGTTCTTGACGTAGTTCGGGATTTCATCCATCGGTCCCGGGCGGTACAATGACACACCCGCTACTAAACGCTCAAAGAGCTGAATCCCTTCTTCCTTCGTACCCTTCATCTTGTGAATATCCTGGTAGAGCTGACCCATCAAACCGGTCATACCTGGTGACTCCAATTGGAATACTCCGGCAGTGTTCCCTTTCGAGATAAAGTCGTAGACGTTATGGTCTCCGATTGAGATGTCATCAAGGAACAGTGGTTTTTCGCCCGTTTTCTTCATCGCATTGATGTAGTTCAAGGCACGTTCGAACACACCCATCGTCCGAAGACCCAAGAAGTCCATTTTCAAGATACCCATTTCTTCACATTCACCCATCGTGAATTGCGTTACCGTGTCACGTCCACCTGTTTGGCGGTTCTTTAAGGTAACAAGCGGAATGTAATCTGAAACAGCACTAGGTGAAATCAGAATTGCACAAGCGTGCTGAGAAAGTGTCCGTGGTAAGCCTTCAAGACGAATTCCGAAATCGACTACTTTCTTCACGTCCGGCTCTGCTTTATATAGTCGCTTAAACTCTGTTGAAAGACGCAATACGTTTGGTAAGGTAACTTTAACGTTGTTCCCGTTTTCTTCAAGCTTATTTGGAACCAATTTTGCAATACGGTCACCAAACGCTGTTGGGAAGCCCATCACTCGTGCTACATCTCGCACCACACTTTTCGCTTTCATACGACCGAATGTGATAACACCTGATACCGCTTCATGTCCGTATTTTTCACGAACATAGTTGATAACTTCTTCACGACGTGTATCAGAGAAATCGATATCAATATCTGGCATCGAGATACGGTCAGGGTTCAAGAATCGCTCGAAGAGGAGACCGAAAGGAATTGGGTCTACGTTTGTGATACCTAAGCAGTACGTAAGCAACGAACCACAAGCTGAACCACGACCCGGACCTACTGGGATTCCCCGATTTTTTGCATAGGAGACAAAGTCTTCAACAATCAAGAAGTATCCTGGGAAGCCCATCTTTTTAACCGTCTCCAACTCAAACTCAATCCGCTCATGGTATTCAGGACTCGTAAATGCCGGTTTTCCTTCGAAACGTTTTTCGAATCCCTTCATGACAAGGTGTTTTAGATAGTCGTTTTCATCTTTAAATCCTTCTGGAAGCGGGAAGTGTGGCATGTAGACATTCCCTGTATCAAGTTCTGGATGAAGCATCTCTGCTAAATCCAACGTGTTGTCTAATACATCTGGCACATCGTCAAATCGCTTGACCATTTCAGCGGATGTGTGGATATGATAACCATCTCCATCGAATGACCAACGATTCGGGTCATCAAGTGTCCGCTTCGTACCAATGCAGAGATGAATGTCGTGTACATCTTTATCATCAATGTTTGTCATGTGACTATCGGTTGTAGCGACCACTTTAAGACCAAACTCATCAGCTAGTTGAAACACGCCTTCTTCCACCACTTTTTCTTCCGCAAGACCATGACGTTGAATCTCAAGGTAGTAGTTTTCTTTTCCGAAAATGTCAATCATCCCTTGAATCAAGTCACGTGCTTTATCCATGTCGCCACGAATGATGGCTTGAGGAATTTCACCTGCGATACATGCGGACAGGCAGACAACCCCTTCACTGTGCTTCTTCATATCTTCCCATGTGATTTGAGGTTTCGAGTTGAAGTTGTGGTAGCCGTTTGAGGTCATTTTAAAGAGGTTTTTAACACCTTTGGCATTTTTAGCGAGGAGAACAATGTGGTGAGACTTTTCTTCCATGTCTCGTGAATAGTGGTACGCTTCAAACCCGATAATCGGCTTTTTCCCGGCTTTCTTCATCGCTTTATAGAACTCAAGCGAACCGAACATATTTCCGTGGTCAGTAACAGCGATTGCCCACTCTGCTTTTTTTACGATATCTGAGATTCGGCTAATACAGTCGAGAATCGAATATTCACTATGCCCATGTAAGTTGACATATCGCACAATGTTCAATAATCCATTTTCCGCAATCGCAAAGAATTGCTTTCGATTTTTAAAGAGATGTCGTCCATTTTCATGGAAGCCTTGTCCTGGCAATGTATCAATGACCGACCAGTCTTCCAAAACTTCCTCTTTTCCACCTTCTTTCCGTTTGCGTACATCGACGTTTCCTTCTTTGTTAAGGGTGAGCAAAACCCGTTCCTTCTCTGTAAGCTCCGGATGTGTAAAGTGTAAAATCAATTTAACCGACTCCTTCCAAGGTGTAATACCGTTTTTCTGTATCCTAAGTATACGTTTTTATTTGACTATTGTCAATGTACAAACACTACTTTAGGAAACAACCTATGCTATAGTTATCTAATTCATCCTATCATTCGAATTGGTCGAATGTAGTGTTTTTGTACACAAAAAAGACCCCCCGAGAGGAGTCTTTTAATTATCGTTGAAGTTCGGTTTTCAAGACTTTCACCAATTCTTTGTGAAGTTCTGAAGGGTGAACCATGATAATCCCTTTTTCATACATTTCATGATAAACCTCTTTGTTCTGCTCCATTTCACGCTCAGAGCCGAATGCGATGGCAATAACTGTTACACCATCTTTTCGAGCCTGTCGAACGGCTTCCTTCACCTCACGCTGACCAGCAATTTGGTTAGGTTCAGTTGGGACACCATCTGAAAGGACAATCAAGAACTTCCGACGTTCATTACGTTTCAAGATTTCAGCCGCCGCTACTTTGATAGAATAACCATCACGGTTTGCAGAGTTCGGAATGTTTGGGACACGTTTCCATGAAAGCGTATCGTTTGATTCCTGGTTGAAATCTTTCACTGTAGAGTGATAGACATCATTGTAGTTCCCAGAGAAGAAAGAAATACGGTGTGGCACAAGACCACGAAGTCCTTCTTCAATCATCGCTACTGCCCGAATCGCCATATCAAGCTTCGTTGCATTGCGAGTTGCACTTCCGTTCATCGAACCACTGTAGTCAACAAGGATGTTGAATGCAATCGTTGAATCTTTCGGTTGACCTTTCTTCATGAATAGATTGTGGTCTTTCACCGCCATTTTCCAAAGTGCTGACGTATCCAAATAGCCGTTTCGACGGTTTTTTGAATTGTACGTTTTCTTGTTCAACAAGATTTTCTTCAATTCTTTATTGAGGTACTTTCCATTTGTTAGAACATCCTCTGGAACTGGAGCTGAACGATGACGTTCAGGATTACGGTTATGATAGTTCACAGAAGGGTCAATCTTACGCATGTCTTCTTTTGAAAGGTGCCCCTTATACTCGTTCTCTTTACGGTCGATTTCTTCCTGACGACGAATTTCACGTTCTCCTTCGTCCATCAAGCTTTGACCGTCTTCATTGATGTCGTCCGTTTGTTCTCCAACAACTTTGTCCACCAATTCTTCGAGCTCTTCTGTTGTATATGGGCATTCCTTCTCATCTTGAGACTCATCCATGCCTTGAGGCGTGGTTTGCTCTTTCGATTTATTGCCTTCCAAACTGTCATCTGATTGCTCATTTGACTTATCATCTGAATCGCTGTCCCCTTCTTGACCGTCTGAATCCTTATCGCCTGATTCATCTTTGTCATCAGAGTCTTTCGAATCGCCTCCACTTCCCTCTTTTTCTTCGTCCTTATCGGCTTCGTCGCCGTCGCCGCTTCCAGAACCGTCTTCCTCTTCTTCGTCAGACTCTTCATCTTTCTTCGAAGATTTTGACTTTCCTTTCCCGTTCTTTTCATCATCTTTCTTATCTTCTTTTCCGCTTCCGCTTCCTTCACCATCCTCATCTTCATCAGATGATTCAGTGTCGTCTTCGTCTTCAGGCAAGAAGTGAGAAGATTGTGAGCTTCCAGGTTGAGAATCTGAATCTTCTCGTGGTGAAGAAGATGTGTAGTCCGGCTGGTCGTTCATCTTTTCCAACTCTTCACGGTTTTTCTCTTCAAGAAGCAATTCATGAAGGTAATCGCCGAGTACACGGACAATCGTCATTGTATCGTCTGCACAACCTTGTGCTGTTGGATTGTTAATCGCACGCATCACAAGTGGTCGAATCTCCGTCATCATCTCATCAGCTTTTGTGCCGGTATATACTTCATCCCAGCCTTTTGGCTTGATACCCATGACACAAAGAATGATGAGCCCGTACATGAAGTCATTGAACTCATTCTCTCCAGTGACAGAACGGATTTTCCAGACGCTTGCATTCGAGAATTGGATGTGTTTCTTATATCCACGGTAACGGTTGATAAGACGTTTTTCAATTCGTCCATCTTCCGTACAGTTTAAGATGTTCGCTCCAAGCTTCGTCGAAATGTTTAGTCCGTAGTTATCTTTGAAGAACTTTTGAACGTCTTTTTGGAACTGCTTGAAGACGTTAAAATCAGAAGACCAAACGTGTTCCGCTTCATGACCTGTAATCGCTGAGGTGATGGAAAGGATTTCTTCTTTCTTCATCCCCCAAGCATGCTCAGGAATCCCGACGACCACTTTATGTCCATCCGTATAGCTTCCACCTCCAAGATTTAATTGGTAAGTGAATTTGATATCCGGAAGAAGGTGGTGAGCGGCATTACGCATGACCGTGTGAATACCATTTACCTTCAACCAACGAGTCAAGTGTTCACGTTGCTGTTTCAATTCTTCTTGTTTCTTCATCATTTCCATCATATCCATCATGTTTGATTTCCCCTTTGAAATAAAATGTAGTAGTCTACGCCTTTTTAATAAAGAAGAGGAAAGGAGAAATGAACTCCCTCCCTCTTTTGTCTTACCCTACAACCTTATCGATGAGTTGCGTTACCGTTAAACGATATTCCTTATCTTCAATACGGTTGGCAACACTATCAATCATTGCTTCCTCGATACCAAGGTCTTCAATGACTTCAAGTGCATCAATGAATCCACGAATCGTGATGCAATCCATATCCAAGTTGTTGTTTTGTACAAGCTTCATCATATCCTTGTAGATACGGTCAGCAAGCTTAATGTCCTCCGCTTTCGCTGATGGAACACGTGCTTTCAAAAGATTTGCAATTGACTCGTTGTTCGGGAACAAGATTGGTGTGAACCGGTCTCGTGTCGCCTCGTTCAATTGTGTTGTTCCAACGTAGTCAACGTTCATTGTCAAGATAATACCGAAGTTATCATCTGCTTGAACTCGACCATAAGAAGGAACTTCAATCGAACCACGGTCATCAACAATCGAGTGGAGAAGTACGAGAACAGCTGGGTCTGCGGTGTTGACCTCATCAAGGTTCAAGAATCCTCCAACTTCGAGTGCTTCAACCAATGCTTCTTTTCGGAAGCCGATTTTCGTTACTTCTTTCCCTTCAACAACTGTTGATTCAATTGTATTAGAACCCAACAAATCAAGTTTGTCTGTTTGAGCGTTCATCGACAATTCGTAGAGTGGACGTTGGTAAATCCATGCGAGCGTTGTCGTCAATAAGTTTTTACCAGTACCCTTTTCTCCGATAAGACGAAGGTGTTTTCCTTTGTTCAAGTAAACAACCGTCTTTTTAACGCCTCCGAAGCTGTCAGCAAATTGTACAGTCGGCTCCGGAATACGAGCTTGAATCTCTGCCGGATACTCCTTGTACGTTTGCATAACTTTCATAATTTGCTTCTTCGACAAACCTCTTGCTTCCAAATATTTTTCAATTCGGTCAAGTCGCTCCATCGGAATGAACGATGATTTTTCTTCTTTCAATTCAGAAAGAGTGAGAGGGCGTTTCCCTGTTTTCACAAAGACAATCGTCTCTTCATCTACTTTCATTCGAGCGATGTACGTCGATTGCAACGGCATCTTTGTGCTTGCAGGCATTTCTTTCATGTGAGCAAGTACTTTCAATGCTTCGTCATATCCAGGTGATTCACTGTCAACGACACCAGCTCGACCCCCATCATAAATGGCAAGGACTTCACTAGTTGATTCGTCGAACTTTAATGTCACTTCAGCTGGACTGTTGTCCAATAAGGCTTGAACAACTGCTGACTTTTTAGGGTTCGCAATATTGCTTCCCTTTACTTTCAGCTCAAAGACTGTCTCGCCTTCAAGTACCGGCTCTTCAATCGTAAGCTCTCCAGGCAGTACTTCTAAAATCGCAACTTCCACTGTGTTGGTAGAGCCTTCCATAACAACAATGTTTTCAAATCCGACGACCATCATGCGAATCCCGTCTAATTTGTCATGCTTGTTCATGAGGTCATACAGTACACCTTTCACGTCACTGTTTTCAGCCTTTTTCGAGTCTCCAATGAAACCGATGTTGTTGCTGTCATCTGATGCAAGGAAAGCACGTAATGCTTTTGGGTCGTGCTCCGTTGCGACAAGCTTGACGACAACCTCTGTGTTCAAAGGTGCAATCGTTGACATCTTTCCAGATACGTTTACGAGTGTGAATTGTTGTGTTTTAGCCATGTTAATAGTCTCCTTTAAAATAAATTGTGGAATAGGTTCCACTCCAATTTTGTCTTGATAACTCATTATAGACAGTTAAATTTATTTTATAATTAATCTTAGCTTACTACTTTTATTGACTATTGTCAATCATACCTGTATAATTTTTATTAAGGGTGATTAATTTTAGTCGTAATGAGTAGAATATAGGGTTCAAAAATTACTGGAGTGACTACATGTCACCATTTATTTAAGAGGAGGAATTTCTTATGAATCAGAAAATTGTTGTAACCGATGTTGAGACAGGTGGTACTGACCCACAGGAACATAGTTTATTACAAGTGGCTCTCGTTGTATTTGAAAATGGGCTAGAGTTGGACGCCCTGAAATTAAATATTGTCCACGATGCTTACCGTGTAACCCCACGTGCGATGGAAATCAATAAGATTGACCTGGAAACGCACGAAGGGTACAAACCGGAAGAAGCGGTTCAAATGATTCTAGACTTTATGAAGAAGCATTTCGAAAAACCCGCACAGGTTTGTGGACACAACGTGGGGTTTGATGTAGGATTCTTGAAAGTATTATTTAAGATGGTGGGCGTAGACTATGATAAAATCTTCTCATACCGTCTACTCGATACGTCGGCTGTAGCCCGATTCCTCGTATTTGCAGGTATCATCCCGCCACGTGGTTCTCTAGGCGATTTGGCGAAGCACTTCAACGTGCCGCATGACCCGAAAGAGTTGCATGACGCACTCGTCGATTGCCGAGTGACGTATCAGTTACTAGTTGAGATGACAAAAATGTTTCCAAGTGCTGTAACTGACACAGATGTGTCAGAAGCTATTTAATCTCAGTTTATCCAAAATAAAATCATAATAAAAGGGGTTATTCATAATGAATACACGTGAAGAAGCAATCAAAGAATTTAATGCATTTTTTGATGGAGTCGATGCATCTATCATTTCAGAATCAGCGAAAAAAGAGTTCAAGAAAGCTCCAACACAATGGCACCGCCTTGTTGAAGCGATGCTCTTAGATGAAGCAGATAAATTGGAAGAGCCAGATGCTCGACCGATGTTCAAACGACAATTTGCTACGATTCATGAAAAAATTTCGATGAAAACATCACTTAAAGCTTTCACAGAATGGTTAAAGGAAGAATCTCTTCAAATTGACGCGAACGAGAAAGATAGACTGGTTCTTATTCCTGGCGACGGAAAAGACCGCTACCAAGCTCTTGATGCGTTCGGAGATAAATTCTTCTGGTAAGACAAAAGACTCCCCTAAAGGAGTCTTTTTTATTTATTCACCCCCTCGAACCAAATGGGGTTGATATTTGTCAAATGAATTTACTACAATAGTCAAAACAGCCTACTGATATTTATTTCGTGAGAATGAAGGTGAAAAGCCTGTCATGTCCACACCTCACAGGCAATGCCCTGGTGAGTCGTAGGTATATTCCAACAATTGAATCGCTTTGAAAGAAAAGCAACCATAAAAAAGAGCCATCGGAACGCCAATTCCAATGACTCTGCCTCAACAAATCTAGACCATTTGCTGAAGCGTTATTAGTGTTATAGTATCACCGTTCAATCGGTATTACAACATTTTACGTGTCGAATCCCTTGTAAGGGTTGACAGGTAATCATCACTACATACGTATTCTCATATGAGAGATGTTTTTGTCACAGCAGAGTCTCCCTAATCCGGTTAGGTAGGAAATTCCGTTGGATAAAAGCATCTTTTTTATGTTCCTGGCGGGTGGCTCTGTCAGAAGTGAGGAGTAGTGACCGTAGTCAACAAGGAAGCACTCGGAGGCAGACCGCCTTTTCACCGGTCTGCTGTCGTCATTGGGTAAAGGGACGCAAGCCCATATATAGCCTACGTCTTTTCATAGAAAACGGAATCTGTGAAGAAAAAGATATGGTAAAAAGCGTTTAAACACTATGGAGGTTCAAAGAAGGTATGCTTGTACGTCTGGAGGCAGTCTCACGACAAACGGTGAGGGAGTTCCTCGTAAGCGGCATGTATACACTCTAGCATGTGGTCATTTCTTAATTCTTGAGAAATAGCCGGGATACGGGACGAATCATTGAAAATAAGCGGTTGAGGACATGGAAACCAACCGTCAGCGTAAGCTGTGAAGTCTCGTGCAGAAAACGAAAGCGTTCTGCAAGTCGTGAAAAGCCAATAGACGCCTATACACAAACTCGACCGACGGATGAATGTAGTGAATGTTATTTTCATCTCATCCAACTCGAACAAAACGTATGGACTTTTGGACAGGTGGACTTATCAATTTTCTGTACAAGGGATAAGTCTGCCTTCAACCAGCCGACCACTCCTCTCCCTCTGGATGTATGTGTTGAAAAGACAAAAACAAAAAAACAACAGACGTTGAATCAAGTTGAACATACAGATAGTGCCAACACAAAGTACATAAAAACAATTGCTACAGAAAAAATTGATAGCATTGGCACATCGTCATCCAGTTTGCCAAAACGCATTCAACTAGCTAGGAATCAAATTAAATTAGTAAGATTCAACTAAAAAGAGTGCAGACGTCTGGTGATTCCGATTGTTCAAAGAGCTGTGAAAATTAATTATACATGCGTTCAATATTAAAATGTCAAAACAAAAAAGAGAGAACAATGTCTCTCTTTGCCATGTAGAAATAAATTTTCAAAAATGTTTTGGCTTTTTTAACTGATATCGTGGAGCCGTTTTTCCATATTTCAAGTGCCCGAAATTACGAAGGCTCTGTTCAGACTCCACTTTAAACGCTGTCAATTTTGCGTGTTTGCCTGTTATTTTCGAGGCAAATTCACACGCTTCTTTTTCATTTCGTGCTGATACCATATACTGTGCCAATATCGTGAATCCACCATGATGGGCTCTTCCACGATGCGTGACGCAATACAACTTACTTTTAGGTTTCGATGGCATGATTCATCACCTCACTTCACTGACACGACAGTGCCGATTTCAATCAATCCTTCCATCGTCGTCTGAGCTTCATCTTCCCATTCAAGTAATTGTTCCGGCGTAGCATCCATTACCCCGTCCCAATGAGCTTCTGCGTCATCAAGATTCAAAAACAAAACATTTTCTTTCAGTTCGTATGTCCAGCCCACGTTCATAAAATGAATATGACCCTTTGCTTCTGTTTCAGATACCGTTTCCACTTCAAGTTCGACATCAAACGAAAGGTCTTCACGCTCTTCCATTGCTTTCAATGCCTTAGTTAATTCAAATCCAGTTAATTTCTTCATGTTTTTCCTCCTAAAGTAAAGGGTAGTTAGCCTACGCCAATTTTAAAATTCCTTTTATCCTATTCCAATGGAATACTTTTCACTAATGTGAGCATAAAACATTTATTGACTATAGTCAAATTGCATCGTACAATAAAGAAAGAAACTACTAGAAAAAGGAAGTGTATATCCCTCTATGAAATCGTTTTTTAAATGGCTATTCGCCATCCTCGTTGTTGTCCTCTTGATTTTTGTCCCCTACTCTTTCTTCGTTAAAAATGACTTACTCGTGCCAGATGAAAAGAACATTCAAATGGTACAACCGGAGACCGTGAAAGCCAATAATGTTAAGACGGGTTCTGATGAGAAAACCGTTGAACGAGTAGAAGCGGAAGAGCGAATTCGTTTTCTTTTACTCGGAACAGATGAGCGGGAAGATGAACCCGCACGCTCTGATACCATTGTGGTCGCTACGTACTACCCGAATGAAGGGAAAATGAATATGCTCAGCATTCCTCGTGACACCAAAGTCATGATTCAAGGAAAAGAAGAAAAAATCAATGCGGCTCATGCTATTGGCGGTATGGAACTCATTGAAGAGACGGTAGAAGAGTTTACCGGGTTAGAAATTGACCATGTCGCAAAGGTGAACTTCAATGGATTCAAGGAATTGATTGATGAAGCGGGTGGCGTGACCGTGAATCCTAAAAAAGGCTTTTCTTATGCAGGGTATACCTTCAAAGAAGGAGAACAAACTCTTACTGGCGATGAAGCCCTTATCTATGTTCGATTCCGAAAAGATGAAGAAGGAGATTTCGGTCGCATCAAACGACAGCAAGAAGTCATCCAGAACACCATTTCATCTATTCTTTCTGATTTTAAACTCATGTCACTCCCATCTTATTTGAATTTCTACCGGGAACATATTGAAAGTGATATGTCATTTGGTGATATGTACCATATCGCAAAAACCGCTTATTCAAACGGTGTGACACTTGAAGGTCAAACGATTAAAACAACGTCCATCAAGGACAATGGCATTTGGTATGAAATCTCAGATGATAGTTCAAAAGAGGAATCGATTGCATGGCTTGAAAATCGACCGGAAGAAGTTATCCTTAGCCCTCACGAGTTAAAAGAACTCCAACAAAAAGAGCCACGTGTTAGTGGACAACTCGACATGCCGTAAAGACCAGAAGTGACTGGTCTTTTTTCTATTTATAAAGGGTCTGACAACTGAATAGGATAAGGGATATATCAAAACAAAGGTGTTAGAAAACTAAATCGATTAAAGGAGGCTGTATACCATGGGTGTACACACATATTTCAAAAGTTTAAGTAAGTTAGAACGGATGTATCGTTGTCCAGGAGAATTTCTCTTTGAACAGCATAACGTTGCATCACATTCATTTAAGGTCGCACAATATTGCCAATTTCTCGCAGAAGTAGAAGCGAAAAATGGTGTAGAGATTGATTGGAAATCGTTGTATGAGAAAGCATTAAACCACGACTATCCAGAAATCTTTATTGGCGACATTAAGACGCCGGTCAAATATTCTTCTCCAGAGATGCGAGAGATGATTGCCCAGGTTGAAGAAGGCATGGCAAAGAAATTCGTTGAGGAAGAACTCCCGGTAGAATTTCAAGAAATTTATCATGAAAAGTTGAAAGAAGGAAAAGACGGTTCCATTGAAGGAATGATTTTAGCAGTAGCGGACAAATTAGACCAAGTCTATGAATCTTTCGAAGAGATTCAGCGTGGAAACACGGACATGGTATTTGTTCAAATCTATCAAAACGCTTTAAAAATCATCAAATCGATTGACCTTCATTGCGTTCGTTACTTCTTGGACAATGTCTTGCCGGAAATGATGGATGAAAAAACAAATTCAACAGTTGATATTCGCCGTATTACAGAGGAAGTATTGCGTGAAGGGGCATAATCAATAACTCCCCTTCTTGTTTATAATCTAGCATTAGGTTTCATAGAATACAGCATGAACAATTTACAGGAGTGCGAATGCACAATTTATTTTAAAGGAGAATTCAAAATGAATACAAAACAAGAGGTTATGGAGAACTTACAAATGGTGGATGAGTACATGCCAGCTATGTTCCCGGAATTGAAGAAACTTTCATTTGTAGTGACAGGTGGTGCGTCATTCTTGCTCAAGGGTTACACAAACAAAGTGACCCTCGACATCGATAGCATCACAGAGATGGATGAATCTGTTCTTTCTTTCCTTGAATCATTCAGTATCAACAATGCCGCTTCAGAGGTTACGCCACTTTCGAGCTCATACACAGAACGTCTGACGAAGATTCGTGGGGGATTTGGAGTGCTTGACGTGTCTGTTCTGGGCAATGAGGATTTGGTTGCTTCTAAGATTGGTCGCCTTTCAGAAGATGACTTACGTGACATTGAAGATACTGGTATCATGGAAGATGTAGACTTTTCATTGTTGACAGCTATCTGTGAAGAAATCAGCGAAAAAATCCCTGGTTATGGTCACAAATGGAACTATTTCAAAAACTACTTTCAATTAAATGAGGTGGCATAATTGAATTTGACCGTATGGCAAAGCTATCAAGCATATGTGAAGGAACATCACCAATCATTGTTTGATGCGGCACCGGTCGAAGAGCTTATGAAGGATGTCTATAAAGGGCATCGTCGAAAACGTTTTGTTGCGATGTATCTCATGTCATTGAGTAAGGAAGAATTCGATGCGTATTACGCAAAGCGATTCGAGCTAGGACTTGATAAGTTGTTCAACCAACTCATTTCTGCTTTAACATATAAAACAGAAAAGAGCCCGCTCAAACAATTGTTTGTACAAACGCTTGGCGTAACTAGAGACATGGTGTCCGAATCGGTTTCCAATTATGAAATAAAGGAAATCGAAAAAGACTTGCATGCCTTCTCGTTCTACCAAACCAAAAAACTATTAAAATCCAAACAAAAAGACCTTCTCGATTGAGAGGTCTTTTTTGTTATACTGCCAATTGGATGTTTTCAACTGAAGAAGGATAGAGGAATTCCTGACAAAGCTGTTCTGCTTGCTCTAGGTTCGCTCTCACCTCTTTGTCGATAGGGATTGGGAAGTTATTGTGATAGAAGTAGATTACCACAAATTCACCTTCCTCCATTATCCATAGTCGAATCGAATCTTTCTTGATTTCTTTTACGAACCGTCTTTCCATTGACATCATCCTCTCTCAAGTCCATATTCACGGAGTCGTTCGATAACCTTACTATACTTCATTCCACCATTGATGAATTCTTGCACTGATTCATCATACTGCAGAATCTCCATATAATTTCGGAATGAGTTGTAGGATGTTGTCTTATAGTCCTCACGAGTGTATCGTCCATTTTGCATCGGGTCACGCACAATGATAAATGGATTCGCATAAAGTTTCAGGATGTTCCAATCGAATGCTTCATTCTTTTCTAGATGTACCATTGCCTCATGGATAAATTCGATAGTTTCGACTCCATTCGGCATGATAACCTCTTTCTCCACAATCATGTAACGCTCCGGTTTATAAAATTGAACTGTCCATTCTCCAGTACTGCGAGGTTGTACCAATACAAATACATTCTCCCATTTCACTTCTGCATATTTCCCCTGGTAAAGTGCATTCAAAATAGCTCTTTCCAATTCTGCAAAACCCGTCATTATACCGCCAGCTCCTTTTCAATATCGTTATCTTTCCAACACCATAGCCCTTGATTAAACCATTCTTCACTATTGTCTTCAATGGCTTCCTTGAATGTTTCGTATTCTCGATGTCCTTGTGGTTCATCTCCTTTAAAAATCGTCACCTGCCAATTCACATTCGGTCTAGTAGATGGTGTCACGAGAACACGGAATGTAAAGCGACCAGGTTGAAGGGGATTTAGTTCCAAAGGTTGTTCTATTTGAATCAGAAGCTCCTTGTAATCCTGTTCTTTTTCCATTACATCACGAAGAAACCACTCATCATAGAACAATCGTGTATCATCCTCATTCAGTTGTCGCAACATGACCTCTTTAATTCTTTCAAGACGTTCCTTCGTCATCATGAAGCCAGCTCCTCTCCTGTTAGAAACTCAATATCATCCAATGATTTCACCCAAACGGTAGGTACATCCCATCCGCTAAACACCTTCTTTACATAAAAGCCACGATAAGCGTCATCTTTCATGATTCGTTCAATCTTTTCTTTTGAAGGCTCGCTTCGGAATCCATATAGACCTTTTCGTTCAACCGCCACCTGATATACCGTGTTGTCCCGAAGAAAAGAATCTATCCCTTCCTTTTTGCAAAAGTCAGTCCACTCTGTGCCAGTTTCCGTAAGTGGCGACAACCAAATCCCTCCTACCGGCTTCCCAATTGAATTGACAAATGAAGGTGGACTTACCTTTTCTGCGTCAAACCCTCCACGAATAGACCAACCTAGTGACATTTTTGCCATAAGTATCTCTCCTTTTAAATAAATGGTAGCTTTGCTACTCCTACTGCTGTTCTTAAGTTTATCCTATGCATCGACCAGCTTGTCAATCAATAAAAAGGCTCTCCCGAAGGAGAACCTTTATACCGCTTTAAATTCAATGCCCATTGGCGACTGCTTTTTAATGACAAGTCCACTTGCCGCCATCCGTTCAAGTTCATCCGTAATCTCTTGGATGGACACAGGCTGATTCGCCTTATCACTAATATCACCTTGAATCCGTGGAATTTTGGTTGATTTAATCGGTAAGAACTCTTTCAAAACCTTGTCCAGACCTGTTGGCTTCGTCAATTCTACCTGCATTTGAAACTCGTCAAATGGGTCAACCACATGCGGAGACTCTGTGAAAGTGGTACGGAAGCGAACCGCAAACGTTTTGGCTAAAATCGGAGAAGAAATAAAGCAGAATCCAGATGGTAAATCTGGCAATGTTTTGACCTCTTGAGGTGTCAGGTTCGTTTCCTTCTCGACCATTTCCATATCACTTGATGTATTCAAGCGGTAAATGATTTTCGTGTTAAGCTGTGCCAGAATCGTTTCATCCAATGCGTTCGGCTTCTGCGTACAGAAAATTTCAAAGATACCGTACTTACGTGCTTCTTGTGCAATGGTGCGAAGGATTTTCTTCGTTGGGTTAAAGTCTCCTTTAGGGGCGAAGTTATGTGCTTCGTCTACAATGGCAAAGAACATCGGGAAGAAATCGACGCCTTCAATCCCCTTTTCACGAGCATCCTGATAGGCACGGCGTTTTTTATAGAATTTCTTTAGGATATACGATGAAATCATTTGAAGGTGCTTCATGTTCCCCCGGATAATTGCCAGTTTTCCAGCCTTCAATGCCCTTTCTGCTCCGGCGACATCTCCGTCAAATACGCCTGTACCTTCCAAGGAATCCATTTTCCAGGATAACGCTTGTAGTGTTTTTGCACCGGAGACTTTGTTCTTGAATCGAGCATAAAGTTTGGCTTGCTCGTCAGACAAATCTTCACGGTCATTCTTCGGTTTTTCTTGCTCCTCAAACGCCACTTTCAAATCGACAATCTTGTTTTTTAGGTGTCCGAGGGTATCCCCTTTTTCATAGATTGCTTCTAATGCTCCCACCTGTGGTTCGGTTAATGACCCCACAAAGTCAAATAGATGGACGAGTTCATCGAATGAAAGCTCTGAGAAGGTAATCCCGATGTCTTTCCCAATATAGAAAGACTGGTGACGACCGCTATAATCCATCTGTTTATCCGCTGGAAGTCCTGCCATCGGACGATTGAAGTTTAGTTCAAAGTGAGGGTCAAATGCCAAGCCTGGAATGTTCTTTCGCATCAATTCTTCACAAAGTACTCGAAGTCCAAAACTTTTCCCCGAACCGGACGTTCCGAACAATCCAATGTGCGGATACACACGCTGTTCACGATAATCGAATACAAAAGGAACGCCTTCTTGATTGACGGCACGTTTGTTTTTCCAAAGCGGAGAAAGATTCGAAATCTCTTCTGGGAGTTGTTCCTGCAGGTCTTCTGTCCCGAGGATGACACCCATATGAAAAGAGTCTTTTGGGTCTGCTTGCAAAAGTAGGTTTTCCACCTCGTGGAAGTCTGGTTTTCGAACTGTAGAACCGGATTGTACCGGAACTCGAATCGTCTTCAATACTTTAGCGACCGCCATATAGAGAGGCTTCGTTTTATCAATCTTAAAAACATCCAGGAATTCAGGATGACACCCATCCGGGAATACTTCAGGAACTGCCATTGGGAGTGTGAACGTATCAATGACTTCAATGGTTAGGTTTGGATGATTTGGGTCATTGACCATCAAATACTCATTAATGCGAAACGGTGTCTCATTCGACACCAAGTAGATATTGCGTAAACCAGCTTTACCAATTACAAACATGCTATCAACTCCATCTCAATTTTTCTTATACATCACAGGATACTTACCTGAGTTCGTTTCATCTTTTGACTAAATTATAACATATTTTTAGACTATTGTAAAACAATAAAGAAGAACGATGCTACTGCATCGCTCAAGGTCGTATCGTGTATTTAGCTAAGCTAATAAAGTGCAGTTTTTTATCCAACTCATTTTCAACAATCAAATACGTCTTTGTTATCTTTTTTACCGTTCCTCGCATGAAGTACAGGGTTTCCTCCCCCGTCTGTTCAAAGACGTCCTCATATTGTGTGATATAAATTTCTACTTTATCTCCAACCTTTCGTTGTGACATATCAATTCCTCCTTTCTCGTTCTTTACATCCTATTGGCGACAAACCAAAATCATAAAAAAGACCCTTCATGATGAAGGGTCTAGGTCAAACACTGCGTTGCATATAAAGTGCGAAGCTTGAATTGGTTGCAGGATATTTTACCCCTGCAATTTCTTCGTTCTTCAGCGACTCTCGGTACTCAGCGGTTGTTTGGATTTTATTTTCATGAGTGACAACGACATCAACCCGTTTTTGATTGATTGTCTTTCCAAAATCATCCCATTTTTCATATGCGTTCATCGTTCATTACGCCCCTTTTGATTGATTGTTTTTTCCGAAGATGATGTCCTTCAATGTTTGAACAGTTTCGGCTTGCTTTCCGTATTCATTCTGAATGACATAATCGTAATGCTGTTGATTCTTCAACTCTGTTTCATACGTTTTCAAGCGACCCTCGATGACCTCCGGCTTATCTCCACGTTCAAGCATGCGGTTACGAGCATCTTCTACATCGATTGAGAAGAAGATGGAGACGTAGTTCTCATAGAGTTCACGAACTTGTTGAAAGCCGTGGTAATCTACGACGACAAATGCGTCCTCAGTTGCGAGTTTTCCATAGAGTTCATCTTTCGAAATCCCGTAAGAATTCCCATCATAAGTGACACGTTCAACCAGCTCACCAGAAGCTTCCATGCGGTCAACTTCTTCGACTGTCGTGAACACATAGTCAAAGCCTTCTACTTCCCCGTCACGTCGTGGTCGAGTTGTAAAGCTGACTACCTCGTTGTTCATGACTTGACGGATATTCGATGTCTTTCCAGAACCCGAAGGACCTGAGATGATATAAAGAACAGGTTTTGATTTATCAATAATGCGGTGATTGATTGTATTTACAGTTAACATGTGTAAACATCTCCTTTAAAATAAATTATTTTTGACTTTAGTCAATTTAAACTCTATGGCTACTCTGCTTTCCTTTCTTCTACCGTATGTGTGCACTTTTCACGTAAAAGCTGATACATATACGCTTTTGAAAGACAGTGCATCGAATGATTCTTTTTTGCATAGTCCATACAACGGTTGCATTTCGACTTTCGTTTCATAGAAAATCTCCTTTTTCAGTAGATTTAGCTAGGAATCTTCTCAGCACGTTCAGGATAAAATTCCCGCATCAACAACTCCCGTACTTCATCCCATGTCTTTGCACGAAGTTGAGCGGGTGTCTTACGGTTATATGGCATTTCCATCGCAATGATTTTCCGGTTCAACTCTTGGAACTTCTCAATGGTAGCGGGTTTGTCATCAATTAAGATGTCCCCTTGCACATACCATTTTTTACGTGCCACGATAACATTATCCGTTGAAATCATAGGGAAGTGTTCCATGAGCCATGCTCGCTTATCATCGGTCGGATTACTGCCTTGCCATTCATCTCCACCAAATGTACATCCCATCGGTGAATCCGTAACGATTAGAATTTCAGCTCCCAAGTCAACAAGCTCCTGCATCACGGCTTGACTTCCTGCTTTTGGTTCTAAATGACGATAGATACCTGGTGCTTTGAAGTATTCAAAAATCTTCGTCCCACACTCTGGTTTAACGTGTTTTACAGCGTCCCAACCATCAAATACTTCAGCATCAATCGTGTCGTTATAATCCAGATTGTATCGACGGAGCCATTCATTTGTGAACTCTGCCAACACATCATCCATATCTACTAAAATTACTGGTTGTTTTTTCATCTAAAAATCCCCTTTTTGACCGTAATGTGAATTTCCTGTTGTGTAAATGTACCTTATTCTATGGCAATCCTATGAAAATATAAGAAAGCCTTACCATACGTGCGGTATCAGCGAATGATTGTACGATTGTTTTCGAATGAATTGACGTAATCGAGCTTATCTACTTTTACTGGATTGGCAATCTTTTTCATCTTCGTTTGCCCATCCATCAACATTCTGTCTAAATTTCCCAATATTTGTTCTTCTGCCTTCTTATCTTTCACACCCTGAGCAATTTGTATTTCAATAAGTCGAGAGCTATCAATCACAACTGCTTCAAATGTTGTTGCAGGTGAGTTCTTCATATTTTGCACCAATGCCTCGACATATTCTTTATGGAACTCGTCTATCGTATTCTCATAGTCTGTGATGTCATGCTCCCCCTTGAGAGCTCGTACAAGACGACAAGCCTTTTCACGATGTTGTGTTTTTTTTGTGTTTGACTGAAACAACTCATCAAAGTGTTGAATGAATCCGTCTACTTCTGCTTTCAAATCGAAATTATATTGTTCAACTTCTGAATTTTTCTTTTTCATGTATCTCACCTCTTTATTGTTTTGGTGGACGAGCCAACGATTTCAGAAAATCAATGTGCCCCTTTTTAATAGCCTCATCTATTTTCTCATTAATTTCTGATGGGGTTAGTTTACTAATGTCATTAGATTGAATTGGGGAGGGATTCTGAAAACGACTTATTCCACTGTCTTCTTTTAGTCCTAGTTTTCGTTGCAAGTCAATCAATGTCCAAATATCAATAACGGCAACTTCAAAAGAAGTCCCAGGATAATCTTTGATTCGGTTCACTTTAATTTCTGCGTAATCGTGAGCGATTTCATCGAGGTTGGCTTCGTATGTGCAGAGTTCGTGTTCTTTTTTTAGGATAATCAAGAGACCTTCTGCTTTTTGACGATGCTCGCTTTGAGTCCTATTCGTCTCAAGAAGTGAATCGAAATATTGAATAAGCTTTCCAATTTCCTTTTTTAAATCCATACTGGCATCTTCTGAGAAACGTGCTTTCTTCCAATACTCATCCATTACATCATTCATCCCTTCACCCCTATCTTATTAGTCTGTAAATCTATTTATTGAGAGCTTTTTAACGTATCTTTTACTGTTAAGAGATAGTTTTTGAACGATTCTTTTCCATCTTTTTCAGTCTCAAAATATACGAGCAAATGATACGTCTCCTCAAACGGGTCGAGAGCCGGGTCTTTTCCTGCCTGGACATGGACATAGTCCTCTAAAACCGTATTGCGTAGATTTCTGAACGCCTTTTTGTAATCACCATCATTTGGTTCATTTTCATCCATTGCTGTCAGGAGATGCATCCAGTGGTTCACATCCATATAGTCGTGTGCACTTTCCACTTTTTTTCGAATTTCGTTCCAACGTTCTTTTGTTTGATTCATATCTATGCCCCCTTATTTGTGATGATATATGCTATGAAAACAATAGGAAGGTCATAAATGACCTTCCTTTATTTGAGTTCCGCAATCGAATCTTGGATTCGTTTCATTTTGACTTCTTGTTCTTGAAGACTAGCTTCCAAATCCACTTTCTTTCTTACTTCACGGGCATGACAGGTCTCTAGTAGTTTGAGAACCTCCTCTTTTTGAGAAGCAGGGAAATAAAACTGGTTATGCATGCCGACCGGAACCTGAACAAGAGAAGCGGTTCCTTGTGACGGCTTGACGTGGTACATCGGTTTAGTTTTGAGTTCAAGGATGTGATTGGCTAATTCAAGAAAAGCGAGGTCATAATTAGCAGATAGAATGGGAGTTTTTGCAGAGAGGAACTGTTGTTCTACTAAACAGGCAGGTGTTTTGTCTTTTTTGTAATTGGCATGGTGTGTGTAGAACGTCACATCCATATGTTGATGGCGTCTTGTAAAAGCACGGGCGTTTCGCTCGATTGCCTCATAAAAAAGAACCTTCGTATCGCCAATAATGATACTTTCTGTCCGACTCTTTTCAAAGGGAATCCCCTGGAAGCGGAGAGTTTCAATCAACCGCTTCTGGAGTATTTTCAAGAACCCATTAGGTGCTTTGGTCATTGGATTATAAACTAAAATTGTTTTCAAGTAAGTTCCTCCTTATTTCATGACCTTCTCATGAACAAGTTTTTTGAGCAGTGATTCCATTTTCGTTTCTGTTTCTTGCTGGTAAGCATGACTACGATATACCGGTTTCTTCGATTCGACCTTCTCTCTCATCTCTTGAACGAGAACAGTTGCTTCCTCTTTTGAATACCGTCCGTGCTTCATCGACAGCATGAACTCCCGCTCCTCTTCTGTATAGCAGAAAGCCTCGGCAAACGATGTAAATTCGTTTGCTTCGTATCGAAGCAGGAAGTCCATCATCCGGTACATGCTCATAAAGGCTTTGGTATCATAACCATATTGTTCAACGAAACGGTTGCTACTGCCCGTTCCTTTCTCAAACACTTTCAGTTTGTTGTAGAGCATGCCGAAGCAGGCATCGTAAAAGTACGGAAGGTTCATTCGAGCCACTTCCTCTCGCATCGAAACCAGTTCATGGAGAGAGTCTTCATGTACGGTCAAGTCTGTTGAGAAGAGTACTTCCACAAAGTTGACGTTCGATTTCTTGAGCTGATGAGCGAGGTCACGCACATCGTGCACCGTGTAGTCCACTTCATCAGAGACAACCGATTTTACAAAGCGTTTTCCGGTATATAGGTCATCGAAACTAGGAAGCACATACACCTTAAAGTCTTGGTCAGACGTTTCGTCATGAAGGTTGTAGTTCACGCTACCGACCTTCGCCACGAGCAGGACAGGGCGTCCTTCAAATTCGTTAAGAGTTTTCAATTGTTCAACTGTTAGTTTTTCCACTTTATCCATCTCCTTTTGAATTGCCCCACCATACTGCAACGAACTGCTCTATTGGCATTCGTCCTCAATCCGTTTATTTGATAGTTCTAGTATAGATTTATTTTAGACTATTGTCAATTTATTTTTATTTTCACAATCAAAAAAAGAGCCTGGTCGATTTCTCTACCAAACTCTTTCTCTTCATTATTTTCCTAAGCGAGTACGAAGGAATTCTTCCGCTTTCATCGGGTCAGTATTCATTAATACTTCATCTCCGCAGATAAGCACCGGTGCCGTTTGCAGTGAATGCAGTGCAACCAACTCATCATATTTTTCCGGTTTCTCAGCTTTGTGAATGACTTCGATGTCCTCCTTGTATTTATCACCAAGACCCATTTCTAAGAACATTTTCAACTGCGTGCATTTTGGACAACCATCTTTCGTTAACATTTGTACTTTCATGCTATCATCTCCCTTAATGTGTGTTATGAATGAGAGCGGCGATAAAACCGCTCCGGTTTATGATACAAGTGCTGTTCGTGGTGCGTCGAAATAGAAGTCGCTATCTTCGAGCGGGACGATATCAATGCGTTGATAGCCATTCCCTTTCATTGAGAAGAAGTCGAAATCTTTCGTTGCTGTGTTCAAGCCGTTCAAGACCGCTTGGTTAATCGCTTCCTGTTCGAAAGCAGGTTCGAAGTCAAGGTGCATCATCGCTTTGTTTGCATTGTAGCGACAGAACGCTTTCACCTCTTCTTGCATGCCTAGTGGCACATAGATTTCATCAATGACTTTCTTCTGAAGTTCGTGAATCTCGACAACACGGCTGTTAATCCACTTTGTCAACTCCACTTGAGTCTCAGCGTCAAACTTCGCAAATTCTTCTTTTGCCAGTTTTGACACGTATACCCCGTGTATGAGCTCATCACGGATGATGAGGTTAATGATTTCACCAGACTGCATCAGCTTCCCTTGAGCATAGTAGTAGAGCGGGAAGTAGAAGCCTGAATAGAAGAGGAAGCTCTCTAGGAATACACTCGTAACCATCGTCTTCCAAAGCTCTCTCCGGTACACCTCTTCATTCTCATCCATAATGTCGTTATCACGATAGAAGATGTATTTATCCATCTTCTTGTACTGTTCTACAATCGTTCCCACAAGTTCTTGAAGGGCTTTGTCTTTTTCCGCCCATTCAATCAACTTTTTCTCTTGGTCTTTCGTTAAGAGTGTCTGGAAGATAGTCGAATAGGATTTTGCATGAATGGCATTTTCCTCCATTCCGGCAAACGAGAGCATCGCTTTTCGCTGGTGGTAACGTTCTGGAATGGCACGAGATACAACCGGCATCCCGAGGTCTCCTTGATACGTATCGAGATACGTAAGGAGCTGTAGGTTTTGAGCATATGCCCATTGCTCTTTCTCTGAGAGCATCTGCCATGTGTTTTTATCCGTCGAGACAGGAATCTCTTCCGGGTGCCAGAGGTTTGATTTTAGTTCCATGAAGAACTTTTGCGTAAAATCATCTTCCGGCTGGTTCCAGTTCGCACCGGTATAGTTTTCTAATGGTTTATTCATCTAGGTCAGCACCTCCGTTTGTTTTAAAAGATAGAGGGGAGCAAATCCCCTCCTGTTCGTTTGTTACACTGCACATGATTCGCATTCGTCAATCGCTGTCTCTTCTCCCAACTCCACTTTCTTTGTTCGAGTATAGTAGAGTGTTTTCACACCTTTGTGGTGAGCGTAGAGATAGATGCGTTGCAGGTCACGAGAGTTCATGGTCGAATAGACGTTAAGCTCAAATGAGATACCCTGGTCAACGTGTTTTTGAATCGTCGCAATCACGTCAATGACTTTGAATGGGTCAATGTCATAAGAAGACTGATACATGAACCCAACTTCATCGCTTTTCGGCATTGGGTAGTAGGTCTTCGAGTTTCCGTAAGTCCGCTCTTCCACAAGCTTTTTAATCGGGGTGACAGAAGGCGTCGCATTCATCGTGTAACTGATAGACCCCGTCGGAGCCACAGCCATGCGGTGACTGTTGTATAGACCGTATGTCATCACTTCTTCACGAAGAATGTCCCATTCTGCTTGTGTTGGGATATGAATCCCTTCAAACATCTGCTTCACTTTTGCTGAAGTCGGTTTGATTTCACCGTGCTTGTTGAAGTACGAGCCGTCTGCATAATCAGATTCCGCAAATTTGTAGAAGCGTTCCCCGGTTTCTTTCGCTTTCAACATCGAATGCTGGAGCGTGTAGAAGTTCACGAGGTTAAAGAACACATCAACGAATTCAATTGAATCCGGGCTTCCGTATGCCACATACTGCTCTGCAAGGTAACCGTGTAAGTCCATGGCACCTAAACCAACCGAACGCATCAAGCGGTTCGCACGTGCGACACCTGGCACCATTGAGATGTTACTCGATTCCGATACGGAGTTCATGACATCCATTGCCATAAAGATTGGGGCTCGTGGGTTTTTGTTTTTCATGACGTTTCGCACGTTGAGGGATGAGAGGTTACAAGAGATGTCCATACCAATCTTATCTTCGTGTGGTTTATCGTAGTCAGCATAGTAGCTGAGTTCTGAGGGTTGCAAAATTTCTGTCCTTGTCTTCACTTCGATTCGTTACATCGAAGCCGTTTTCAACTGCTATACATCGCTGTATAGAGGAGACTATATCATCACCTTCAACTAAATGGTCAGGTGGTTACCGTTTCCCTTTCACGGTCTTCTTGACCGGTTATCTTCTCATGGAAGCCTCACTTGAGGGGTACTCTACTCGCTTCGTCCGGGTTCTCGGCTTATTCTCCCATATTTCCGCATAGGAGTTACATTTATTAGGTGCTTTCGATAGTCGTTAGGCATTTATCATTTCCCATCATAAAATTAATGAGTGCAAAATCGTTTCAGGAAATGAATTTAGCACGGGATTGCCTTGCGAGAATTTCGCAAGCCTTTCCCCGTTTAGGTAACTTTTCGACTAGGATTTCGCCTAGAAGGTGCTAGTGCTCTTCACCTCTTTTGAGGCAGGAAGCGTCAACACAAATTACTAAATTCTACAGGGTCAACCAATGGGTTTGCCTTGTTAACGTTATCAGCATACATAAGGTACGGGTAGCCGCTTTCGCTTTGGATGACAGCAATGGTTTGGAGCATCTTACGTGCCGAAACCTTGCGTTTTTTGACTCGTGGGTTTGCAACGAGTTTGTCGTACCACTTGTCCATGTCAACAGCGATTTTCCCAAACGGAATACCGTATTCTTCTACGACTGTGTGCGGGTAGAAGAGGTACATATCCTGGTTCTTACGAGCAAGCTCCATAAACTTGTCCGGTAATACGAGACCAATTGAGAGTGTGACGAGGCGTGAGTCTGCATCTGCAGATACCGCTTTTGATGCGAGTAGCTCTTCGACATCGGAGTGGAAGATGTTAAGGTACACCGCTCCAGCTCCCTGACGTTGCCCCATCTGGTCAGCATAGCGGAATGCCTGGTCAAGCAGTTTAGCTACGCCCATGACACCTTTAGCCGCTCCGACCACTTTCTTAATGCTTTCTCCACGGGCACGGACGTTTGTCAGGTCAATGGAGACACCGCCACCACGTTTTGAGAGTTGCATCGCTTGTTCGAGTGTGCGTGAAATATCGTTGAGGGAGTCTCCGCATTTTAAGAGGAAGCAGGATACGAATTCGCCACGGCGTTTCCGTCCTGTATTGAGGAGTGTTGGTGTAGCAGGTGTGAACTCCTGGTTCACGAGGGCTGTGACCATCCGTTTTGCTTTTTCGAAGTCACCACGGGAATGATAAAGGGCAATGATAGCCATGCGGTCTTCGTAGCGTTCGAGAATACGTGATTTGTCATTCGTCTTGAGAACGTAATCGTTATAGACCTTGAAGGCACTCATATACGATTCAAATCGGAACTTGACGTTGTAAGCCGTCTGGAAGACTTCTTTCACCTGCTCAAAGGTGTATTGTTCCAGAAACTCTGATTCGTAGTAGTCATTCTCAAGAAGATAATCAATCTTCTCTTTTAGTGTGTGGAAGAACACTGTGTTTTGGTTGACGTAGTTTAAAAAATAAGAACGGACAGCTTTCTTGTCCATCTTTAGGTTCCGGGGCTTCCCTTCTTCATCGACCACCATGCTGTTATACAAAATCCATTCCGGGATTTCGTTCATGGTTTCGAGTTGCTGTCCACCGGCGTTTACTTCTGCTGACATAGCATCTCCTCCATTCGTTTTGTTTCATTATTTTTCATCCACTCTTGAATCCACTTCTTAACGGCTTCGATATCACTCGGATATCCACGAAGGTCAAGTTTTCGGACGAGTGGGATTTCGTACTCCAGTCGTATTTTATCTCCTGCAAGTGCAAAGAGTGAGCCCCATCGGTTATCTCCGCTCACGCAGACGCCAATGGTGTTACCTGCATAACGGTCTAAGAAAGCTTGTGTGTTCTTTGGCACACTGCCACGTCCAAATGTATGGGTAACCAGGAATACCTGCTCATCCATTTCACCTTCGAAGTCTGTTACCGGTTTAACCGGATATCCCAATTGCTTTGCAAACCATTCAACATTCCCAGTACGGGAGTCATAGGCAATGACAATCGGTTTTTCCATCATTCTCACGTCCCTTCTTACTACAAAACAATTACGACACGACACTATTTTCAGATAATTCATCTGAAAAGTAGAAAAAATGAACGGACGCTTTTTCTCTCTCTTGCGTCCACTCACTTTGTACTTTTAGTCTATTCATTTTTAGGACAATAGTCAACGCACTCATGTTCGAGCTATACAAAAAATACACCCTATATTGACATAGGGTGTATCATGAACTACTAGATATAGTGTGTATGCGTTCTAGCCTATTGCTTCGTCATTTTGCTGACGCCGTCCTCAATTTCAACAAGATAAACCGTATCTCCGACAGAAGGAAGGTATTCTAAGTCGTGCGTCACTAGCATCGTTTGTTTTTCAGTATAGTCAACTAGCTCTTTCATGAAGTTTGCAACAGCCGGTTTGTGTTCTGCCGAAACAAACTTGGTTGGTTCGTCAAAAAAGTTCGGAGATTTATTATCTTCTCCTACTAGCATGCCGTTTGAAACGAATGTAGAGAGTGACAAAATGTCACGAATCCCTCCGCCTTCTTCCATTGCCTCAATGACCATCTTCCCTTTGGAAGTGTCTTTTACAATGTCTACGTCTGCAGTTGGCACACCCCGTTGAGAGTCTAATTTGATTTGAACGGAATATTTGTCGCCTAGCACCATTTGGACGGAGTTCGTCGCTGTTTTTTCAAGAACTTCTTTCCCGTTCTTCCGTGCTTCGTCAGAGGATTTTTCCAATAGCTCTTTCACTACTTTTTTGTTGTAGTTCTCACGTTGTACTTTGAACAGTTCCATTTCTTGTTTGCTTTTTTGTTCTTTCAACGACTCTAGTGCCATCTCTTCAGCATGCGTTTTCATCTTTAGTGATTCATGTCTCTTCTTGATTTCTTCCCAATTCATCCACCACACGTCCTTTCTGTTTATATAACCATTCCATTGCTTTTTCTGATTGATTGTCCAGTCTTTTTTCCCAGATTTCGAATTGGTATTTCACATGCTTTTTATCGATGTGATTAACGCCTTCAAACGTATCAGGGAGTACATTTTTGAGACGGTAGGACGCTTTAATTTTTTCGAAAGGAATAAAGTGAACGTCGCCATCTTTTTCTTCATGGACAAAGGTACGATAGATGGTGTCTACTCCATACTCAAACGCTTCTTTAAAAAGCTTTTCACCACCAAGGATGAATATTTCTAAATGACTATTGAATCCCGCAATCAGGAAGATTTCATCGAGCGAACTAACTGGAATGATTCCTTCTGGTAATGTTGGTTTCGGTCGCATAGCGTCAACATAAACCAGGTTGATTCGTTCCGGGAGTGGCTTTCCAATCTCTAGAAAGGTCTTATACCCCATGACGACGATGTGACCTTTGGTTAGCGTTTTAAACCATTCAAAATCATGTGTGATTCGATATAGCAACTCGCCACCTTTTCCCAATGCATTCTGTTTATTTACGCAGGCAATCAAATTTAACGGTTGCTTGTGGAACGTTTGGTTTGTGTCCGGCAATATACCCACCTCCAATATCTCTATATTCACGTTTTTTCAATGCTTATATTTATAATATAGTATAACATTTTTATATACAAAAGTCAAAAAACTCTCACGACTTCGACAAAAAGTAAGTGAGAGCTCTTCATATTTCGATAAGGGAAATCAACCAGCTTTTACATCCGGTTCTACCACATTTACTTCTACAATCAACACGGTGACGATATCTCCGTTTCGGTAGTTAACCTCTGCCTTTCTTACGACCTTTCCGATGAGTGGAATGGTATCCGATGGAATATTTCGTAAGATGTCAGAGTTTGACACACAGCCATTTTTGATGGTATGTGGGCTTGCCGCAACGAATCCGATATCCGTTTTGTTTATTTCTCGAACAACCTTTAATGCATGCTTGTCATGCTGGTTCTGTTTATCGTGTTGAATAAGAACTCGTTCTCCAATCTGAACGACATTTAAGTCGTATTCGACACTGACAATGGTCACCTGTTTCTGTTTAATTGTTGGCATAGTCAACCACTCCTTTTATTCTAGTTTGTACCTTTATCGTATCATTTTTATTGACAATAGTCAAAATAAATTTCCTACATACACTTTATTCTGCTCTTTCTTTTCGTCTTCTTTTTTATTCTGGAAAGACCATTGACCAATAATCCGTCTGTATTGATAGACTCGTGAAATGTTCTCAATTATTACTTGTTCTTCTAGGGAATCTTCACGATGTCGTTTTTGTTTTTGATTAATAACGTTCATTAAGAATTCCGACACCGACTCTTGAGGTTCAGGTTTTACACTTCCATGATAAAGGATAGGATGCTTTTCAAACCCAAATTCTTCTGCAATTTGTTGAACTGTTTCTCCATCAAGGTAAACATGGAAGGTTAAATCATAGATGGAAAAAAGAACGACATCTTGCTCTCCGTAATACGCATAGCCAATAAATTTATTTGACCATTCATCACTTTCTAGGTTGATAAGACATTTTCTTTCAATTTCTTTGTAATTCTCAGGTTTGACATCCCATTCCACAATAAAATCTTTTTTGGTGAGCTGGAATCGAAATACATTGCCTTGAATAGGTTTTGTGATGTACACAATATCTCCAATCCCGACATGTTCTGAAATATTTCTCCATGGATGGATGGGTGTGTGTTGTTTTAGTACTGGTAGTTTTTTCATAGGTGAACTCCCCCTTTGGTTTTAATAATGGCTATGTATTAATTTACACGGGTGAAACCCATTTCATTCCCTGCTCGAAAATCAACAATCTCAACCAAAAATCACATAAGTCATTTTTAATTGACAATAAAATATCTGAGCCCTATACTTTTTCTTAAAGGGGTGGTTCAAAGTGAAGATAGAATTACCAACGACGATACAGGTGTCTATCAATGATGTTGACTTGTTAACGATATTAAAGGAAAAGAGAATAGAGCTATTGCAGGGAGCAGAGTGTGCAGAGTTCAATGAAAACACGAACAATTATTGGCTCATTAAAAAGCGAATGGATGAAGGAGAAGAGGTCTTTTTTCAATGGAAAGAGATATCCCAGGAACATTACCATGCACTGGATAGCATCTCAACTTCTGTTTATCACATCCAATTGTGGCTGAAAAGTTTGGATGACTAATAAAAAAGAGCCTACAGATTGTAGGCTTTTCTTCGTTACGCAACGGCTGAATCCATCGTTTTTACAGAGTCATACTGAAGTGTGAATGTCTCACCGTCTTGTGTTTTATTGAATAAGATTTCAATAACAGACTCCACATCGCCGACACGTCCTAGCGAAACGATGACTGATTCTTCATTTTTCATCACCTTTAATCCAAGAAAATCTAATTCTTGAATTTCTCGTTCTGTGTACGTGACCACTTTGTTTTCGAAGATATCTTGTACCTGTGATGCCCACGATGGTGTTGGAGTATTATCTACGACATTGTGTTCAGGTGTCAACAGCTCTCGAATTGATTCAAAATCTTTCTCCTGAAAAGACATCTTATTTAAAAAGTCAAAATCCGTTTTTTGAAGTTTATGCAGTGTAAGTTCCATATTGAACATCCCCTTTTGGTTGTTGTTTGTGATTCTATTTTACTTTTATTATTGACTATTGTCAATATTATTACCTCTTTAGATGTCGATATTTTTTTTCATTCTTCCAAGCAATGAACCCCAAGAATACATACCCAATCGCCATAACTATTGCTATCCATGACGTAGGAACATTTCCATAAAAATGAATTCCAAATGCAAGTAGAGAAATAGACATCAAGAAGATGAGAAGTTTATTCATCATATAATGTGCCATACCATCTCTCCTTTCTAAAAACTCTTTCTCTATGCTATGCGTTCTCTTCCATCTCACTCATAAGAGAACAAAAGAGAGGGATTAATCCCTCTCTCACGCTTCATCTTGATAGTTTGATTGCAAAAGCAGACGACCCATATAAGCGGTAATCGCATCGCTCATTTGGTTAAAGGCAATCAGTGATTCCTGATTGTATTCCTGAACCGGATTCGCCTGTTTGTAGGAAGCAAAGCGAACATCTTCTTTGATTTGATTTAGTGCTTCTAAGTGGTCTGTCCATGCCTGGTCAATCCCTTGCAGGATTTGGATACGAAGCATATCTTCTTGCTCTTTTAGTTGAGATTTTCGTTCCAATAAAACGGGATATACCTGCTCAGCTAACCAGTTTTCAATGGTTTTTGGTTTTTGCCCTTCAAGTTCATTGAGTCCATCGAGCGAAATGACCAATCCAAACGAGACCATCATCTCGACAAATGTTTTCGCTGAACGGAAATAGCTCTCATCATCGCCGTGAATCTTCCAGTCTTCGAATGTGCTATGGAACGTTTGCTTCACGAATTCGAGAGCGGCACGCTCTAATGCATCAAACACATCGACTTTCCCATCTAACAACAGATTTCGCTCTTCATAAAGCTTCAAACGCTGTTGGTTATTAATACTATCGTACTTGATGGTTTCTTTACGCATATCATAATGACTTCCTTCAAGTTTCTTTTGTGACGATTGAATCGTTTTTAACAAGAACTTGTTCTCAATTTCGGAATCCTCGTCTGTCACCAGCTGTTTGAGTCGTTGCTTAATGGCAGGCGGAGCAAAGATACGAAGAAGGTCATCATCAAACGAGAGATAAAACTGCGACATCCCCGGGTCTCCCTGACGACCAGAACGACCACGAAGCTGATTGTCAATCCGTCGGTTTTCATGTCGTTCTGTCCCGATGATTTTCAATCCTCCGACTTCCCGTACACCTTCACCTAATTTAATATCCGTTCCACGTCCTGCCATGTTGGTTGCAATGGTAACAACCCCACGTTGTCCGGCATTTTGGACGATATCTGCTTCTTTCGCATGGTTTTTCGCATTTAATACGACATGCGTGATACCTTTTTCCAGAAGGAGACTCGATACAAGCTCTGATTTCTCAATACTTGATGTACCGATTAAGACCGGTTGTCCACGTTTAACACAATCCAACACATCCTCAACAATAGCATTATATTTGGCTGTTGCCGTCAAATAGAGTTTGTCATCAAGGTCTTGACGAAGCACAGGTTTGTTTGTTGGGATGACATGAACTGAAAGACCATAGATTTCACGGAACTCAACTTCTTCTGTCTTAGCCGTTCCTGTCATACCTGCAATTTTTTCGTACAAAAGGAAAAAGTTTTGATACGTAATCGTTGCAAGGGTCTTATTTTCCTTCTGAATCTTCACACCTTCTTTGGCTTCAAGACATTGGTGAAGCCCATTTGAGAATCGGCGACCATCTGACACACGTCCTGTTCCCTGGTCAATGATGAGCACTTCCCCATTTCGAACGATGTAATCACGGTCGATTTCCATGTACTGATGAGCATAAAGTGCTTTCTCAATATGGAATCGAATCGACATGCCTTCTTCTGTTGTAAAGTTCTTCAATCGGAAGAATCGTTCTGTTTTGTCAATCCCCTCATCGGTTAACCAAATCTGCTTGTGTTCTTCGTCTTTCTTGAAATCTTTATCTTTTTTCAACGTTCGAACAAACATATCCACCACCTTATAGTAGTGTGTTGGCTCTTCCCCTCCACCAGAGATAATGAGTGGAGTACGGGCATCATCCAAAAGGACACTGTCCACTTCATCGACAATACAATACGTGAGCTTCCGTTGCACTCGCTCATCTTTACTCATCACCATATTGTCTCGAAGGAAGTCAAAGCCAAGCTCTGTATTTGTGATATACGTAATGTCTGCTTGATATTGTTCTTTGCGATAAGAAGGGTCAATATCTCCAGTTACGACGCCGGTAGTAAGTCCGAGGAATTGATATAGTGGAGCCATGATGTCATGGTCACGTTGAGCAAGATAATCGTTTACCGTAACAACGTGAACACCCTCTCCAGACAAGGCATTTAAGTAAGCGGATAGGGTTGCGACAAGTGTTTTCCCTTCACCTGTACGCATCTCAGCAATGGTTCCTTCATGAAGGGCAATCCCACCAATGAGCTGTACAGGATAATGACGCATGCCAAGTACTCGCTCTGAAGCTTCTCGACAAACGGCAAAGGCTTCAACCAACAATTCATCGAGGCTCTCACCTGACTTGAATCGTTCTTTGAATTCTACTGTTTTTGATTTTAACGTTTCATCAGAGAGGGATTTCATTTGCTCCGACAAATTCTCAATCTTTTTGACTTTCTTTTCTGCATATTTTAAGAAACGTTTTGTTTCTGACTCTTTCAAGGCTTTTAAAATACCCATCCTATCCACTCCTTTTAGCATTCTGTTCCATTTGTTTTTTCTACTACAGTATGACATTTATATTGTCTATTGTCAATAAATATTCTATCTGCTCCCTTTTAAGGCAAACAAAAAAGAGACTATGGAAGTCTCTTTCTGAAATCATAAACACTTAAGCCGCCAACCATTCAGAGAAGAATTGGATGAGCTCAGGTGCAAAGACAACGGCTGTCCACATCACGATGGCGATTGCCATTCCGAAGATGCCTCGTTTGAACCAATCACTCTTCGCCACGGCTCCAATTCCAACCAGGATGGCAGAAATAATGAAGATAATGACGGACAATGGTTGTGCAAGCGTGGTGAAGAATCCGATAACGTCTCCGCCTTTTCGCTTCGCCCAATTGTTGGCATCTGTTGCATTCACGCTTGGGATTTCTCCAGAAGCAGAATAGTACGTGTTTCCGTTCTCATCTTTCTGGATAGTCGATTGTGTAGCATTTTTCTTCATGACGCTGTCTGAATTGCTATCTACAATCTTGTCAACGCTCGAAGCTTCTGCCTGCGTCGGTACGAATACTGGTGCAGTCAATCCTAGAGCGAAGAGCGTCAACCCGGCAGACGACAGAACTTGTTTCATCTTGATTTTTGTCATGGGTATCACTCCTTTGGTGTGTTTTTCTATGGCAGGAAGCCTTTAAGCTTCCCTTTATGCTATTTCAATGACGTTGACTTCATAACATGGTTAACACTGAGAATAAGAAAAAGGACGAAAGATTCGTCCCTTCTCTTAAAGCTTGATAAACTTAGCTGGGTCTAATGGATTGTCCTTATATCGTCCAACTCCATCCTGGATTTCAAAGTGAAGGTGGGAACCAGTTGAATTCCCTGTTGAACCCATTCCACCGATAATCTGACCTTGTTTCACTTCATCTCCATCATTTACATTCATGCTTTGCAAGTGAGCGTAAACAGTAGACATTGTTTTTCCATTAATCGTGTGTTTAACGTGAATCAAGTTCCCGTATCCTCCACGATATCCCACATCAATGACCACTCCGTCCGCCGCCGCTAAAATAGGGGTTCCGATTGGAGCGGCAATATCGATTCCAGTGTGGTAATCAGAAGTTGAACCTCCGAATGGGTCAGGACGCCAACCGAAGGCAGAAGTGAATCGACCCTGAGCCGGTGTGATGAAAGCTCCCGTTAGGCTACCTCCAGCAACAATCCATGATGGGTCAGTAGGTTGACCATCCAATTGAACCTCCAGGAACACGTTCTTACCTGAGATACCAATGGTTGCCCCTTTCTTCACATCATCTCCTTCTTTGACCTTAACCTGTTTGAGGGTGGAATAACGGCTTACAGCCCCTTCTCCATGGTCAATGACAACGAAATCACGACCAACCTCTTTGACTTTACCATCTGCAATAGCAAGGACTTTCGAACCTTCTGGAGCCTGAATGGAAATGCCAACCCCGTTGTACGGAACCGCTACCTTATCTGCTTTTTCAACAACGTTGCCGTATCCGTTCGGGAAGTACTGGCTCAGTTTTTGACCAATGCTTGTTTGAGTACCACCTGTCATACTAGGAGGAGCAGAGAATAAGAGTTTATATTTCTCTTTCCATTGTTTTGGTGTGATGTAGGTGTACTCTGAGAAATACTTCTTCTCTTTCATCGCAAAAGCCATGTTTAAAATGTCAATAGGAGCATCTCCAATTTGCTTATTGGCAAATTTAACGTGTTGAGGTGAGAACTCTTTAGGTGCGTCCGGGAATAACTCCGCCCATTTTTCAACGATTAAATCGATGAGGTTTAAGATTGAGAATCCGCCACTCGATGAATCTCCTTGGGCAATTCCTTCACCCATCTTGATGTTTCCATCTACATAGACTTTGTTTCCTGCCTTGTCAATAGCCCACGGTTTTTGTCCACTTCCACCTGGGTAATGTTTCATGATTTTCTCTGCATATGTCGGGTCACCATACGTTCCGCTACTCCACGAGAAATATTTGCTCGGGTTTGTATGAACTTCTTGACGTGCCGCCATCCATGACGTGTCACCATGGTTCTTTGCAAAGTAATCGACATCTTTACCTGCCACCTTAGCTACAGCTCCAATACCACCTGTACCAAAGTTGTAGGCTTGCAAAGCAAACAAGATGTTGTTCCCGTATTTCTGCAGGCGAGATTGTAAAATCATTGCCCCAACACGAATGTTGCTATCGACATCCTTTACAGAATTGTAGGAAACAGATACGGTTTCTTTTTGACCTGTTTTGTAGTTGAATGCAGAAGCAGAAGTCGTGACACCACCAGGGTGTTCGATTTGCATAATCCCACATCCCGCATAATTACAACGGTCTCCAATGTGTTGGTCATGCTGACCACCCGCTTCTTGTGCGGATACCGCCATCAAGAGCATCGGGTCAATCCCGTAGGTTTCTCCGTATTTTTGGAAGATTGCTAGATATTGAGAAGCGTTTTTAAATGCCGCTGAACCACCCTGTACGCCCATCATAGAGTCAAGGCTTGTGCCAGAAGTAGTCTGCTCACCTGCATTGTCGTACTCACTTTTCTCATCTAACTCTTCTTCGACATCTTCCAAAATCGCTTCTAGACCTTCGATGTTTTTACCTGTACGCTCTCTTAGTTCGAGTTTACCAAGTACGTTTTTTGGAACACGAGTTTCGTAGTGATACATGTAATCTTCGATGTATCGACTCCCCACAATTTTCGATGTGTCCGGTTCCCCTTCATATCGAGGTTCTTTCGACCAGACATACCCTTCAATTTTACGGGTTGCCGGTTTCGTTTCTTTCTTGTACTTCGTTACAGTTGTCTTCGTCATTACTGGATATGCGGTAACACCCGTTGTAATCTGACTTGTCTTTTTCCCATTTTCATCTACTACATAATACATTGGAAGTCCACCCTCGTTTACAGAAGGTACTTCAACTTCTTCTTCATACCGAACATCAACTGTCACATCCTCTGTAATGGTTTTTGTCCATTTCTCACCGGTGTTCTGCCATTCATGTTCGATTTTATTTTCGATTGTTCCGACACTAGAAGTCACAGCTTCAATCATGTAAACCGTTTTAGGGAATCCCGGAACTCCTTCTGTCTTGCTCTTTCCATTTTCGACAGATTGATTTTCAAATTTTTGTTTGTCTTTGTTCCAAACTTGCATTTCTGTAATGGCACCACGCTTTTCTTTCTCCTCTTTAAACTCTTTATACTGCAAAATCGGAGCGAATCCGTAGTCCCAAACGCCTAATTCTTTTTCGCCTTTCATCGCAAGCCCAGTCTTCTTGTCATATTTTTGACTTTCTACGTTAAGGAGAGTGTTCTCATTCGTCAGCTGTTTTAACTCATAAGTCTCTTCATCGTGATGAACCGGTTTGATGAATTGCTCTGGATAACGAAACTTATTCTCATGAAGATTCTCATCAAGTGACCATAAGAACTCTGGATTCAACATGAATTCTTTCTCCCGTGAATATTTATCTTTGACGTCTTTAACGATTAAATCCTTAGAATTGTACATCTTTTTGTTGATGACCTTAAAGTAAGATTGTTGCGTGTAATACGCATAATAGGCTTTCACAATCTTATTCGCACTTGACATCGAAGTCGTGATATACTCACCCTTATCATCTAGCTTCAACGGATTATCAAAACGAGTGTCTTCTTCTTGATATTCCTCGTCCTTCCCTTTAGTCTCATATCCAATGTCATAAGCCAAAGAGAATAGAATCATTAGTGCGATTAGGATAGCAATCCCCGCTAAAACATACGGACCTAGTAGGGCGAGTAACTTTGCCATGATTTTAGCCATAAGCTTCACTGCAAATTTCCCTAATTTTTTCATTGCCATCTTGCCTAATTTCTTCCCTGCTGTTTTTCCGGCACCTTTCGCCATATCGACAGCCTTATTGCTCCCCTCATCTCCTGATGAGGAGCTTTCACTTGACTCTATATCATCTTCGTATTCTTCGTGGTCGTGTTCACGCTTACTCATTGTTCATTCCCCCTTCATTCCAATTGCTGTCTTTATCATATTGTAGATGGTGGTCAAATATCTATTTTTTATAGTCTAATTAAAAATCTACTATAGACAAAATAAAAGAGGGGAATATCCCCTCTTTTTATTTATTACCGTTGTTACCATTTCCTTTAGGAGGTTGGTTTCCACGGCGGTCACGTTCATTTCCTGTGCGAACAGCGTCCATCAAGTTCGCATTTGAATGCGAACCTGGAGATTTTGTGAAACGATACTGATTGTTATCCGTAGCGACTTTTTGAATGTCATTCGTTCCAGCCTTCGCCGTTACAGTCATTCCGTTTTCGCCATAGCTTACACCAGTAATCCCTTGGCTCTCATAATGCTTACGACGTTCTTTGGTTTCATCTCCCCCATTGAACGCATGGTACATATCCATCATTTTCTCATTGTCCGTACTGTTGTAGTACTTGCCTGAATTGAAAGATTGAGTGTCCATGTTGTAGTCATAAGTGTAGGCAAGGTCATCACCTTTCATCTCGACATGATTGATGCCGTGTTCATCAAGCATCTGGTTGTATCCTTCATCATTATTCTGTTTGAATTTATGAGTGAAGTTTCCACCTTCCATCTCTGACCCTTCATAGTTTCCAGTGTCCGCATAGTCACCCATGTTTTGAGGAGCTTGCGGTGGACGTTGGTTTTGTCTTGATGGTTCAAAATTGTGTCTTGTGGAAGCCTTGTTGAATCCAGGCTTCACACCGCTTGAGATAGCACTCATATTTTGACCAACGGAACCTTTATCAACTGCCGCCATCCCAATCGCTGAAACAGCTCCTGCGGCACGAACACCTTGTTGGAGACCCTGTCTCCCAGCCGATTTCCAGCTATCTCCTGATTTGATTTCTCCAACCGCATCTTTTGCCATGTTCGACATACCAGCTTTCGTATCTTGAACTTTTTGAGTTGCCTTTGATTTCGCTTTATCAACGAATGACATATCTCCTCCCGCATTCGATGAGGAAGAACTTTGACTGGTTGTGGACTTCAGATTGTCGTTTCCAACCATACTTCCTGTTGCTTTTCCACCTTTACTTTGGAAGTCGGTAGAGCTCTTCAAATTAGCGGTAGAAAGGTCTGTCGATGAGGAACGAGCACTCCGTGACTCTGACGCTTTTGCTTTAGCATTGTTCACAGATTTCGCACCTGCTGTACGCATTTTCTTCGTACCCGCTTGAGCTAACCCTGCAACAGCACCAAATGCACCGCCACCAATATCCGCCAACCCTCCACCGATTCCAGTTGCTTCACGGAAGAACTTGGTCAATGGGATGAAAGCGAAGAGAACGACCAGTTGTTCAAAGAGTCGAAGACCTCCAAATGCAGACACTGACGCAAAGAATGCGACAAGGAGAGCATGGAATGTTTGGACGTAAATGTTTCCGACGAGTTCACGCATATAGTTCGAAAACATCTGTGCGTATTTTCCGCCAAAAGCAAGCGATGCAATAAACAACGGTCCTGTCCCGTAAAGAACCGCTACCGCAATCCCACGAGCAATATAGATAAAGTTGAAGTAAATTTCAACGATTAAATATACAGCATTAATCAGTAGAACCGACAGTAGACCCGAGCCTGGAGAAGCAGTCCCAAAACTTGAGGTAACACTTGATGTGTTTTTCATGACATCGACCAACAAGAAGTTGAAGTTGGCGAGTGCATAGAAAATGGGATTAAACATAGAGAGGGCGAACCCAACGACAATCAATGATTTAATTCCATCCATCAAGTCTACTCGTTTTGCAATGTTAATCGCAGATAAGTTACGCAATGTCAGCAGTCTCGCAAATGCAATGAACATCAACATCCAAGCAAGAATCATGGAAGTCCAGTGCAGAATGGTTGCTGAATCCATCCAAGAAATAGGCATAATTCCTAAGAAGAACGCATTTCCTCCACGGTCACCTTCATTAAGCATTAATTCAGAAAATGAATAGAGACCTAACATCGAACGAAGGGAAAGCATAAATGTATTCCCCATATCCGTCACATATTGTTCTAGCTTACTAGGGTTTACAACATCTTCAATCGTCGAATAGTACGTCTCATGCTCAATCGCATAATAATGAGCTTGAAGAACAATTTGTCTCCATGTGAGATATTTCGTATCACCATCATTGACTTTATCTTTCAAGTCAGCTGGTACATTCGAAGCAAGTGGTGACCATTCTTTCTTCTGTGCTTTTGAAGCGTCTCCACCTAACGTAATGTATCCTTTTGGAACTTTATGAACAAAGTATCGTGTATCTCCATCAGGGGATACAATTTTCGTATATCCTGTTGGGGTGACACCCTTACGTTGTTCTGATTTAGGGGCTTTTGTATTTCCTGTCACCTTAAATACTTGGTCATTGTAAGTGACATTCCCAGAACTAACTGACGCATTCGCAAGGTTCGTTCCAAGCTTAATCAATTCTGATTTTGACGGCTTATGTTTTGTCTCTTGAACAATGAATCCAATCGCATCATTCAAACTTTGAATCATGGTTTTTGAAATCCACTCTGCACGAGCTAAATCTTCCGCACTTCCGTCGTATCCGTCTTCGTTTTGGGCACCAGGGAATGTGAAGATAAGGTATGGGTTTTTGACAAGGTCACGAGTTACGTACTTTCCATCCTTTAAATCCTCTAAATCCGAAGTTAATTTAACCTCTTCCCACTTGTATCCCTGTACAAATCCAAATTTGGATTCACGGTGATTTCGGTGTCCCTCTCCAAATCCTTCCCGGTCATAAAGGATAGTTGGTTCATAGCGAGAATCCGTCACGTTCAATGTCGTTGACAAGTAGTAGGCATTATGAGCCGAAGCTTTAATTGGTGCCATGGCGGTAAAGAGTACCAATACCGCCATTAATGTCACCCATGCCTTCATAAGGAGATTAGGATTCTGTTTTGTTTTCATCATATCTATCAACCTCCTTTTGGTTATGACGAACGAGCTTCTGTGATTTGCTGGTTCGCTTTTGAAATAAATTCAACTTCATAGTCAAATGGCAAGACATACGCCACTGAACTTTGCTGACTCATCTTGATAAGTGCTTCCCCACGTTGTGCTTGCAACAGGAAGTTTCGTTCCCCGTCTGACAATTTGAACATGTCTTGAACACCATCAATATCCGTTGAGTCTTGTTTTAACAGGATTTTAGTAACGGCGTTTTTAAGCACCGCTTGTCCTTGTTGACTGTCTGCGAACTCCATGAAGTTCTGAGATGCAACAAGCAATCCGCCATTACGTTTACGAATACGACGTGAACAGTTTTCTAAGAACTGACCTGTGTATTCATGACCTGCCATGTTTTTATTCACGAGCATCCACGCTTCGTCACATACAATTCGTTTTTTGATATGACGATTTTTCTTCGCAAATTTCTCCCATGCCCATGAGAGAGCGACATACATTCCGATTGGACGGAGAATGGATTCTTCTAATTGAGAAATGTCGAAAGTAACGATTGGAGCATTTTTGAAGTTGGTGAGTTCTTCAGAGGTGTGACAATCGAAGAGGTCGTAGATACCGCCTTTTTTGTAGATTTCCAATGACTTGGAAAGGCGTTGTGTATCACGGTTGTTTTCACTTCTTGCTAAAGTATCTAAGCGTTCATGAAAATCAGAGAAGGTTGGCATAGGCTTACGCATTCCTTCTGCATAGAAGATACCTGATTCTTCGTCAAAGTGACCGTCTGAGAACAAGAGTGAAGACGGGTCTTCTGAAAATCCAAAATCTTCGTATGTTTGCTTAATTACGGTTGCAACAATCGAGCGTTGTTCAGCGTTGAGTCCTCCTGCCATAACTGCAATCAGGTTCAGAATGTCAGCCGCTTTTGACTTGAGGTCAACTCGTTCAATTCCATCATCCGGGTTCACTTCTGATTCAACATCGAATGGATTCAAGAAATGCTTGCTGTCTGTCGCAATACTGATATGTGCTCCACCTAAAGCTTTCGTTAATGCTTGATATTCATTTTCAGGGTCAATGATAACAGTACGAACACCACGAAGGGCAGAACGCATGGTGAGGAGTGATACAGCGAACGTTTTACCAGAACCCGCTTGACCAAACACCGTGACATTTGAATTGAAGAGTTTTTTACGGTCGTAGAAGTCAATCATGACGGGTGTGTTTGTTTCGAGGTTGACACCGATAAATACACCGGTCTCATGGGAGATTTCCGCATTGTAGAATGGGAAGCAAGCTGTCAGAGCTCCTGTGTTAAAGTTTCGGAAAAGGTCAGGAATATACGTTTTTCCGAATGGGAGAGATGTTTTATATCCTTCTGCCTGACGCAAATACGTTGGCATCAGATAGGTCTTATTCCCCTTTAGTTTGTTGTCGATTTTTTGAGCTTCTTTCTCCAATTCTTCTTTCGAGTCAGCAAATAGGTTTGCTCCGATTTGAATGTGGAATAAGTTTTCAAAGTTTTGTTCCAGTCTTTCACGTTGAGAGTAAAGAGAGGTAATCTTGTTGCGTAACATGGATTCGTTCCGGATACTCCCCTTTTCTTGCTCGATGTAAAGCTGAGCTTCAAACTGAGTGATTTTATTGGTCAATTCATCAAGAGCCGTCCGTTCGTCGGCAGGATTGATATGAATGGTTAAATCTGTATCTGCTTCACCATGGATGATGGAATCTAGCCACCCGACCCGAATGCTTGAAGGGAACCCGGTCATCACATAACTTCTTACAAATTTCTCTCCGGCACGTAAATAATCATGGTGATTTCGCTCGAAGGAAGGTGGTGCAATATAATCTTTGATATCGGTCATCCCTTTTTCAAAGATATTGGATGAAACGCCAGTGGAATCATCTTCCATCACGAAAGTTTCATCTGTTACTTGTTTTTTCTTTTTCTTTTTCCCCATATCTATCAACTCCTTTTATTCTTCTTCTTTACGTTCTTTATTTTCTTTCAAGTCGAGCAACACTTTCCGTGCATACTCTCCATTTTCACTGATACCAAAACGTCTTTTACCAAGGACTTCAACCTCAATCTTTTTGAGTGCTTCTGTCAGGATGACATCTAATTTTTCTTCTTCTGTTTTTTCACTTGCTTCATTGTTTCCTTCGACAATTAAAGAGGTGAATGCTCCATCAATGACGCCATCAACATGCATGTAATTCGTTCGGTGATAGACCGAGGTAGCCATCTCTAAAATTTCTGGTGTTGTGAGAATATTGGTCTCAATCCCCATGGAAGCCAGGCTGTCTCGAACCATCGAACAACGTGTGTACATTTCTTTCAGAACATATTCATACTTCTCTTTGTCCGTTGAATTCGTTAATGTCAATGCGTCGTCAAATGGAACAATGATGTACTTCTTCTTCTGCTTGGTATTGTCGATACGCTCATAAATTTGACCCATTTCTTGGTAATAGACTTCTGCGTAACTTCCCAAGTTCGGATATTCTTTCAATGTTTCTTGAATGTCTTGTTCTAAGCTTTGCATTTGTCGCGTGTTGTCCATTGTTTTTGTATGGACAAAGATACTGATAGGGAAGGTTAATGAGTTTAAGAAACGTTGGAAAGTCGCCTCAATAATGTTTTTTTCCTTATCTGTTTTTAAGTTGTAGTTAATGGAAGAAACCTCAATGTACGCACGATACTGGTGATTGCCCAAATTCACCATCGAGTCTTTAATTTCTTCGAACGGAAGAAACTCTTGAGCTGTCTCGATGTCTTTCTTCACAGATGTATCTCCATTTGCTGGATTTGTTTTTTGGATTTGGTAATATACCGCATACCCCATCCCTCCAAATAACAAGATTAATAGTACGACTCCAATTAAAATACTAGCCATTATTCACTCACGTCCTTTCGTTTATTTACTAAATTGCCATTTTGTTTTTTTAACTTCCGTTTGAGTGTCAGATAACGAAAAAGCGAAAGTTCTTTCTTCTTAATGAAGACAAATGGTAGACAGGTTGACAAACCGATTACGCCCAAGATAATAGATAAAACTTCTGAGCCAATGGTCATATACGATGTTGCAAATAACGCAATCGCAACACCCGCTCCTCCCAACATCCAGAAGAACTGTCCCCAATCGAACATTCCCCCAATAACTTTTTCTTTTTCTTTTACATCTGGTGGTACCTGATATAAATTCATGGTCATTCCTCCCTTTTATACATTAGTTCATTAATCTTTCTACTATAGTCAATAAAAAAGGCGTTTATAATCTTTCTTCGACCTCTTTTATTTTAAACAAAACGATTGAATAACTCTAATTTTGCTGGTCTAATGCGGTTCTGAGCAATAAAAAAGAGCCTCATAGAGACTCTTTTGTTTTTCATTAAGCAAGTGCTGTGTAGAAGAAACCTACGATGATAGCTACGCCACCAAGACCAGCCGCCGCAATACCCGTAAATACAAGACCTGTAATAGCTTGAGAACGAGCTGAAGGGTTACCTGCTGAAGCACCAAGCTTCATGAAGTTCAAGATGAAGAAGAGAATCATCGATACCGCCGCAATACCAGCGATACCTGAAATCCAGAATCGGTACTTCTTGATTAAATCCGTCCAAGCATTCGCCATCCCTGTTTCTCCATCTGTACGTGCCATTTCTCCGAACGTTTGAACACCACCATCAGTGGTAACTTTCACATCTGGCATTTTATTAGTTGAAGATGCCGCAGGTGCCGCAGGTGCTGTAGTTGCACTCGCTTCTGTTGGTGCCACGACTCCCATTGTGCCGATTGCTCCTACCCCGAAAGCGAGAGCAAGGCTTGCTTTAGAAACGAAATCTTTCATGTTTTTTGTCATTTCCAATCACTCCCTATAATTAGTTTTTTGTTGGCAGAAGCAACCAGTACCTCTGTTTCATCATTACTCTACTCTGAGTGAAAACGTTATATAACTACTCAAACACAAAAATTGTCGAAGTAAAAAAGACTCTCTAAAAAGAGAGCCTTTAGCGAACACGGCGTTGTACCCAACCACGTGGTTTTGCATATAATCCATTTGTTTCTTTCGCAAGAGCAGTAAGTGAGAACGGTTTGATATTCTTCAAATGCTCAACACTTTCCAGTTTGATGCCAACACGGTCTCGAATGCCCACTCGTGGGTCAACGGCATCGTAGAAGTTGAAAATTGGATTCGGACGACCGATTCCAAAATAAAATCCGAAATGGACTGGAGAAACAATCGCTTCGTAATAGTCTTCAATCGACATCTTCATCCATGCTTTTAACTCATCAATCGTTTCGAACTTTACGACATCTTTCCCTACATAAAATTCATGACCCAGTAATCGTTTCAAGTCTTTTTCCTTGTAGTCTGCCAGGAAAATCTCACCATTTGTTGAAAGAACTCCGGCAAATGGATAGTCAGACTTCAACGGACGACTGTCTGCGTGTCCACCATAGTGATATTGACCATTGACATAGACGCTACCGTTCGAATCAAGATAGAACAAGAGGTCATGCGTGTCATGACGAAGCTCTGTCGCAAAAAAATGGTCGTTCGGGTTAACAGGATGACATCCTTGTGACTCCAACTCCTTCATCTTTTGCATGCTCTCTGTTAATAGACGCATTTCATCCAATTCATAGCGTTCACGATTGATAACAATGGTTCCTTTTTTGTCCACCTTGCGTGTAAAAGCTTCTTTTGAAAAACGATTCATAACCGTCGCCTTTCCATTCTTTTCTGACACGATAAAATACGTATTGTGTTCCATTCTAAACTCTCCTTTAAAGTAAATTGTGCAAACGCACTCCTGTGTTTCATTGCTTGTTTATTTTATGCATGTACGCTCAAAATAAAACTAAGAGCCGTACAACTTTCAGCACGGCTCTTAATATTACACTAATAATGAAAACGTTTCTTCATAAGGTGTTAGCAACACGTCTTTATATGTGATTTCAAGCGTTTTCGGATGTAGCTCAAATTGCACTTCCACTTTCCCGGCATCTGAGAAGAAGCGGAAAATCATTTCTTGTCCAATCTGCTCTGATTCTGAAAAGATTTGAATCTCGGAGCGTCGGACAAAGCGATTCTTCATCCGATACATCTCTAGGATAGGGCTCGAAGCCATTTCCATCAATTCATCTTTCCAAGACTCCCACTCTGACTTTGTCGTACTCACGATTCGCAAGTCATACGACAAATTCTTTGTCTTTGCTTGAAACTCAAAACGTTTTTTGGCATCTGTCATCGCCTGTGTCATGATAGACACTCCTTTCATTCTTCTCTTTTATTATTTTTTAAATTGGCATAAGACTCTTCGAGATTGCGAATCCCCTTTAAGTCCCGCTCCTTTAGCATGAATTCTTTTTGAATCGACATGAGCTCATCAAGAGCTTCAACTGATAGTGAGACCTCTTTTGCGGTGTCTTTCTCTTCTCCTTCTGTTAGAACGTCTGAAAAGTACATCGCAATCTCCCCCACCTTTTCCCCTGGCGGTGCTGTTTCCACTTGATTTTTCCGCATAATGACGGTGGTATTTGCAAATAAACACGCTTTTCCTTCAATACGTTTGACTAGGCATTTACATTGGATTTGTGTAGAAGCCCGGGGTGTCCCGTATTCACCTCGATGAATTCGTTCCTCGATAAGAGCACGTTCTTCTTCTGAATAATAATCGCCTACAGCTGTCACTTCGACTGTTCCGTCTGGTGCGTAAATGATGTGGACTTCAAAATACAAATCCTGTTCATTTCCCATGTGAAACGCAATGTAATGAAAAATATCGCCTTGTGTATTTTCATTCATTTTCTGTTTGGCAAATCGGGCAAGTTCTTCCTTGTTCTCAAAGAACAAGCGTGACCATTTGTCTACTTTTTGATAAATTTCATGATTCATTTCGTATGACCTCCTGATAAATAAATGGTTTTTCAACGCCTTTTTTCTTTCTTGGCTCTATCCTATGCGATTGAGCTCTTCTTCATAAAAAAAGAGTGAGAAGAATAACTTCTCACTCCATGTTGATTTTCTCCTGTGTTGCTTTATCCAACGCATTGTAGATATTTTTAAGCGGAACTTCAAAGGTTTTCTCCCCCATTGTAACGGTCGCAATACGAGTCTCCTCATCACCCTCGACTTTCATGCTCTTCGTCTTCAGGATAAAGGTTGTGTCTGAAGTTCGTTCAAAATCAACCGTTCCGACTTCTTCCTTCACTGTGTCTACCGCCATTGTGGATGTATCCACCGTTTTATTTAGGAACGAAGCGTCCCCTGTGAAGGCATAAAACACAAGTGCCGCAACGAAGATTGACCCAATGATTGCCAATGCTTTCTGAACAAACACTCGAATCAATACGAGTACAACAAGAATGACTGCGATGAACACAAAGTTGTCCATCAGTAATTGAATAATCGTTTCCATATCTATCTCCTCCTTTGAGTAAGTGGTCGTGCATTTCTTATGCTATTAGAAAAGATTGACGACCAACACCTGATACCAAATCATTTTAATAGTCGGCTTTATTGTATTTTTTACGCTGAGCTTCAAGGTGCTCAGTTTTCGTTTTCGTCCGTCGAGTCATGGTCGAAATTTGAACATCTTGTCCACCACGTTTTTGAGTGACATCATATCGTCCTTCACGAGCAAGACGCTTTCGTAATTTTTGAGCCTTTGTTTGTGCCATGTCTATGCACTCCTTTTTCATTTAATCTCTTATCCTATTCAGCAGGATATATTTTCATAAGAAAAGGAGGAGTTTCCTCCTTATGAATAAAAGATAGGTTTGATTCGTTCATTAAATAATTCTTCAATCACATCATTACCGAATTCTTTTAATACATCACGAATTTTCATGCCATGCTGTTCTTCAAGCTCTTGAATAATCGCCTCATATTGACTGACGAACGTAATGGCAGATATCTTTTTAACCTGACTTGTATAGTCTGATTGAATAACATCATCAATGCCTTTTCCAAATTCTTTTTCCCACCAGGCATAATGGATGTTAACCTGCATTTCCTCTAGAACTCCTACCATGTCACGTGTCGCTTCGAATACGTGGATATTTGATGCGATATCCGCATCGAACATCACCATCACATTGGCAAAGGGGTGTCCCTGACGCTCTTCTAAATCTTGTAAGACGTCCAATAGGTCATGCTTCCAGTTTTGAATCCCTTGAATGGAAAGAGCGTGGGCTTGGTATTTTTTAGCGATTGCTTCCGATTTAAAAATGCCTTCTGTGATAAAAATGAGATACGGATATTTATTCTCTTTCGGAATGGACACATGAATTGGTGAACCGCTACCTGTTCCAAATTCCATCGTATCTTCATCGTTCGCAAAACTTGAGGACAGCCAGATATAACGGCTTTCTCCTTTTTTCGTTACATCTTTTCGAATTTGAACTCCTTGAATATTCCCATCTAAGTCTTTCACCGGAATGCCGATACCTTTTTTTGATAGGAAGGTGTAAGCACGCTTCGATGTATCATCCTTCTTTTTATAAAATCCAGGGACACCTTTTAACATGTGATGGTCGTATCCGTATTCATCCTCTAACGCCTGCAAGAAGAATTTCATATAGCGACTGCTTCGGGAAGGAATCGTGAAATACCCCATCTTATCAATTTCTTCATTCGATAATCCCCGCTCTGCAATTAAATGTTGCCGATGAGCTTCTGAGAGTTTATCCTCTTTCCCCTCAATTACACTTTCTCCTCGTGCAAAGATATCGAAGACGTGATGAATCACTTTAGGTTCTGCCCGGTGTTCCTCTATCTCATCTTTCCATAGGTTTTCATAGGAGCGGATGACTTTGGTAGCTCCTTCTTTGAATCCTTCATGGCTGTAATATTGAGAAACTTGTTCAGTGGTTACGATGTCATAAAGGAGGGCAATCTTAAATACCGCCTCATGAAACCCAACTTTCTCGGTTTCACGGACAAACTGAATCGAGTCTCCATGTTCACCGCATGACCAGCATTTATATTGACCCCTTCGCTCTACAATTGAGAAGGAACCTGGGGTTCTATCATTGTGAAACGGACAACGACCAGGTTGTAACTCATACTTATTCAATATTAAATCTCGAATCGAGACATTTCGGACATTTTCAAGCACTTCTTGAAAAAAGGCTTCTTTTGTTGTATCCATTGTTACTCACTCCCAGCAAATCATACTTTTACCTTAGTATATCTTTTCATTTGACTATAGTCAATATAATGTGCGTCTGTGCCTTTCCCAAAAGAAAAAGACCCATAATGGGTCTTATGCTGTCATTAAAGGATTGAACACTTCTTTTTCAAACGCTTCTTTGACATATTCTTTTTTGATGGCACGAATATTTTTCTCATGCTCCTTTTCAAGCGGTTCGATAATCGCATCATACATCTCGATGAAGGTATCCATATCGATTCGACGAAGTCGTGACACTTCACCATTTTGAATCAGGTCATCAATTCCTTTCCCATATGTCTCATCCCACAAGCTATTGTAAAATGTGATATCCGGGAACGCTTCTTTGATTTTCGTGACCATGTTTTTCAAATGAAGGTACACGTTGACATTTTGAGCCATATCCGCATCGTGTGCAACAAAGATATGCTCAATTTTTCCTTGAGCCTCTTCAATCGCACGAAGTTCTTCCACGATTTCATGGAAGTTTCCCACACCTTGCAAGGAAATGGTTGTTGACTGAAACTGATTCGCAATCGCAAGTGATTTAAAGATTCCTTCTGTGATAAAGACCACATTCTTGAAGGCGGAATCTTTTGCGTAAGTCGTATGAAGCGGAGCACCTGCAGGCGTACCGTGCTTGTATACGTTTTTATTTTCTGCATACGTAGAGGAAAACCAACCATAACGCTTCTCGTCACCTTTTAGCTCGTCCCGGCGAACCTGAATCCCAACTACTTGACCTTTACTGTTTCGAACAGGGATGCCAAGTCCTTTCTTCGTCTGAAACACATAAAGATAACGTGTCTCTCCATCCTTTTCTTCCCGATGATGCTCAGCTGTCACAAATCCTGGAACGTGCTTCAAATCCTGGTTGTTCAGCTTGCGGTCATGCATGAGTTTGTAGAAGCGGAAGATGAAGTCATGTGTTGCCTCCGGGAACGAGAAGAATCCTTGTTCTTCAATCTGCTCCTTAGAAAGTCCACGTGCTTCTAAAATCGCACGATGCTCATCCGTTAACTCACACGCATCGATAAAAGCACGGAACAAGCCATCCAATACATCATCAGACGCCTTTTCTACTACGTCATCTGTCTTCACTTTCACTTTTCGTTCGATACGATTGAATGAAACATTCTCCGTGACTCCTTCGAAATATTCTTCCGCCTGTTTTTTAGAAACGATGTTGTGCTGATACGCAATCTTCATAACAGCTCGTTTGAACGGAAGGTTTTCAACTTCTTGCACAAACTTGATACCATCACCGCTTTCACCACAAGAGAAACACTTATAAAGGTTTTTGCCGTCATTCATCTTGAACGACCCAAAACTCTCATCGGCGTGGAAAGGGCAGTGAGCATCATTGTCCGAATACGTGTTTCGTTTGATGGGAACATAATCCTCCACGATATCCGTCAGCGTTACTTTTTTCACTTCTTTCAATACGTCTTGAAAAAATGTGTCGTTCTTCTTTTTCATGTTGAACTCGACTCCTTTAGAATGATTCCTTTGAAATAAAGGGTAGAAAAATCTACACCATATTTGTCCTTTGCACTATGCTATGCAACTCAATCTAAATCCATAAAAAAAGAGAGACAATTGTCTCTCTTCATTCACACGATTAGAATGGAAGGTCGTCCTTAGCTCCAGCCGCTACCGGTTGAGCATCTGCTTTCGGTTGTTCAGCATTGTCGTTGTTTCCAGGTTTAAAGTAGAACACTTTAAAACCTTCCACATTCATGCGAAGGCGTTTTTTACCTTCGTGCTCATGAACATATACTGTACCCGTTACAGCAAGTCCGTTTCCTTTTTTCGCAAGTTTTGAAAAACGTTCTGCGTCACGTCCCCAAACTGCCAACTCGATGAACGTGTTGTCTTCCAGTTCGAATTTTTCACCGAGTGCATAGTTGATTGGTTTGATGACGTTGTTCGCACCGATAGCTGTGTTTGCAACAAATCGTTGTTCACCATTCACAGTTCGCTCATTCAATTCTGCGTCACGACCGATGAATCCTTCAAGATGAAGAAACGCATCCTTCTCTGATTTTTTGATTGCCACCACGTGTGAATATTTTTTTTGCTCTGCCATAATAAAACATCTCCTTTTGAAATAAATTCTTTAGTCAAGAATACCTTTGTTCTTGCTTATCTTTATTATAGATAGGTGAAACAAAAGTATTCATAACTATATTGTATTTTATTTTTTGACTAAAGTCAATTTATTAGTATTGACCTTGCTCGATTTCAGCGATTTCCTGCCAGCCTTTTTCAACCTCGGCTTGCAGTTGTTTTTTCTTTGTCTCATCAGTGGTTGCATTCATTTCGTTTTCAAGAGCATAGAGTTTTGTTTTCTTTTCTTGAAGTTCTGCCTGTTCCAAATTCTCAAAACTTGTTACAGCTAGAACCATTTTCGTATCTGCATCGTATTCAAGAACCGCTAATCCATCTTCCACTTGGTAAAGGAGACCCATTTTCTTAACCGCTCCTTCTGCCAACAGGAGTTCTTTAACAGGCTTTTCATATCCATGCTTTTTAAGCTCTTCCTGATAGTCCTTTAAGAAACGCTCGTCTGTGAAGAAGTTTGCGACATCCACCACATTGAGTTTCTTCGCTTCTTCTACATCTTCTGTACGCTCTTTCGCAATTTCAACAGGCTCTTTATCTGGTTGGATAGGCTCACTCTTTTCATCCCCGCATCCAACGAGCAGTGCGACCGGCAATACCGCTACAATTCCTAACCATTTTTTATTCATTTCGTCACCTCCTCTTCTTTTTCAATCAAGATTGGCATCGCATAATCAACATCAAATGGGATATCGTGTGTAACAGCCTGTGTCTTCACATCAAACACTTTAAGTCCTGATGTTGAGTGCATGTAAATATAATCTTTATCTACCACGCTGTTTTTTGAAGTAAAAACGATGTCACTTGTTTCTGTTGGAATTCGAAGTGCTAATTCGTCTTTTTCAAGACCAGAAGTACCCACTCCAAATCGTGTGAACTGATAACCAGGCGTCTCGCTGTTCACATAGTGTCCTACGTGAATGTAGGACTCACCATCATCATTTTGAAGCATCACAGTATCAGTGGCACCTGTTTTTTGTAGGTTTTCAATATCTAGCGTTTCAGCATTGACATACAAGACAATGTTTTCACCTTTTTCCTGCCCGAAGGTGCTATGCAAAACGAGGTTTCCTTCTGCGACTTGAATAGATGTCAAGGTTTCACCAACTTCAATACGATTTTCTTTTCCATCTTTGACTTGAACGAGTTCTTTATCTGTTAGATAGAAGACAACACCATCTTTGACAAGCATGTCTTTGACAACCGGAACATCCGATACAGTTGTCGTGGTCTTCGTCGCTACATCCACCACATCCAGCGATTTCTTTTTCTCATCATAGGTCGCAATAAATGAACCATCTGTTGCAAACCTCGATGGAGTTGGCTTTCCAATCCCATTAACTACACTTGTCTGAATCACTTCTCCATCCGTTCCTTTTACAGCGAAAAGTTCGTCGCCATTAAAGGCATAGAGTGTTTCGTGGTCTGCAGATGCTTGAAATACAAGCGGGGTAGCCGACTCGATTTTAAATTGACTGATGGTTTCACCGTTTGATACTTTGACCAGATGAAAATCTCCACTCGCTTTTGCCATGATGGAATAATCGGCTAAATAACTGACGGCTTCTTTCGTCTCACTAAAAGGAGAGTCCTCACTAACCACAAGCCATACGCCACCCGCAACTACAGCAGTTGCTAAAAGGGAACCCCCAAGCCAAATCTTCCCTCGATGCTTTTGCATCGTATATTTCCAATTGTTCGACACATTCCTCAACTCCTTTATTATTTTTGAGATTCGATAAACTTATGCAGAGCTGTCAATGAAATCCCTACGGCGTCTGCTTGATGGTCGCTCGTGAGTTCGATGCCAGACCTTTTGGCAATCTCGTTAATGTGTTTCATTACATCCTCTTTCGAAGCACGACCATGCCCCGCTACATATTTCTTCACTGTCCCAGGAGTGTAATCAGCAATTGGAATCTCATGAATTCCAGCTAATAAATATATCGCTCCTGATACCATTTGTGTTCGCAGAATGGATGCTGATTTATTTCTGCCGGTATTTTTCTGAACTGCATTAAAGAATAGTTTTTCTAGCCCAATCACTTTCACATTGTATGAGAGAATCAGTTCGTTTATAAATTCATAAATCATCCGAATTCTTTTTTCTTCTCGATGTTTTGCTGTCGTCTTAAATACACCAGAAAACAAAATCATTTCTTCTCCGTGTTCATCCAATGTCGTGAGTCCAAACCCTACGTTGGCAATCCCTTGGTCAATACCCAATGAGATGACGTTTTCGCCTCCCATTGCTGGTTTCATTATGTCCAACCACCAGCTGTCAATTTATCACTTACAGAACCTTGCTGTAAGTCTGCTTCGATTTCTTGAATCAAGGGATTGAATTCAGTAAATCGTGATACCCATCCGTCTACGCTCATATGCTCATGTAGAATATCTTGATAGAGTTCTTGTTTAACAGATTCATAACGTTCATCCGTCAATAAATAATCTTGGAATCTTCGGTCTGATTTCCAAATTTGCCATTGCTCGTTCTCTCTAAATGACGAACTTGATAGGTCTTCCATTAAAAACATGAAAAATGGATTTGTCAGGCATCTCGCTAAACACGACATGTGATTCGCAGTTGTTTGAATCGTGATTTCATTAGCTGACCACGTTATTTCCCAACGCTCTCCTCCTAGCAATAATTTTGATACGAGTCGGTGAATGCGTTCAGGGTTACCTGAGTGAATCGTAATTGTTCTTTTTTCTTCCGTTCGCAACATTTTAATCATCTCCTTTCATTTTCTCTGTTTATATAATTAATCAATCCTAGCCTGTTAATGGACTTTCCTATCTAACGAAAACACCCATTTATCAAATGTGTTTTCCTATACTCATCATAGAAATTATATTGACAATAGTCAATTTTTCATGTACGAACCGGATGCGTTAGCTATATCTAAACAAAAAGACAGGTTTAAATTAACCTGTCTTACAGTTTTTTGCCACTTCGTGCTCGTTTAGAACATTCAATGTCAGATAAGAGGATGTTATTCCCCATATATTCAATTCTTTGGTCATCATCTGTAACCGCATGACACAAAATGATTTCGTCATGCTCTTTCAATTTCATACCCACGACACCTTTTGCACTCCGCTTCGCAAGCGGAATCTCAGATGTTTTAAACCGGAGAACCTTCTCCTCTTTTGAAACCATCACCATTTCATCCGTCTCTTTTCCTACGAAGACAAGCTTGTCATTGTCTTCCAGTTTGTGAGCGAGGATACTCGAACGATTGGTTTCAAATTCTTTTCCTTCAATGCGTTTCACAAATCCGTTCTTGGTTACAATGAGTAACGTTGATTCCAAGAGCTCAGTCATTGGCGTTAAATAGAGAGATGCCTCCGTCTTCTCCATATTGGTCAGCACTTGGAGTGGCTTACCACGGTCTTTCGCTTTTCCTTTCGGAATATCCGCCACTTTCAATTGAACTGCCATTCCATCCGTAGTCAATGCAACCAACCGGTCATCACTCTTGACAGTCATCGTTTGGCGAATGGTTTCATCGGATTCATCTGCTTGCCCTTCTAGAGCTTTTACATAGCCGAACTTATCCACTTGAACCGTGACATCTACCACTTTCACTTCTTCTTTGTAGACCTTGGTTTCTTTATTGGTAACAAGTGTTTTGCGTTCTTGTGGGAATTTCTTTTTGTATTCCTGTAAGGTTTTCTGAATCTCTTTCATTAGCTTCTTCTCATCCGATAAAACAGCTTGATAGAATTCAATTTCTTTCACAAGAACGTCATATTCTTTTTGAATTTGAAGGACTTCAAGTTTTCCTAGTTTTTGAAGTTTCATATCGAGAATCGCTTGAGCTTGTGTCGGTGTGAACTGGAATTTAGATGCCGTTTTTTCATGCTTCTTTAACGTAAAGTCAATCCCGGTCACATCCCCACCAACAAGACAGGATTTCATCTGTTTCACATCTTTTGCTCCACGGACAACTTCAATAATAGCGTCCATTACCGGAACAGCTTTGATGAATCCTTCGAGCAACTCTTTTCGTGCCTCTGCTTTAGGAAGGAGATACTGATAGCGTTTCGTGTAGACCTCTTTTTGGAAGGCGAGAAAATGATGAAGGTAATCTAACAACCCGACGTATTCCGGTTTTCCATCCACTAACGCAATGAAGCGATAATTTTCTTGGTCTTGAAGCCCCGTCAAACGATAGAGCTTATGCAAAAATTTATCCGTATCAACACCTTTTTTAACTTCAATCACAATCCGAATTTTATGGTCACTCTCATCCCGAATATCACTGATTTCTGGAATCTTTTTAGTGTTTACCACCATATCAATAATGTCGTTCACAAGTTTCTCTTTGTTACCCGAATAGGTGTAAGGAATTTCTTCCACAATCAGATTGGTCTTTCCGTATTGACCTGGCTCCACCGAAATTTTAGAACGAATCATCACTTTCCCTTGACCCGTCTGATACATTTCTCGCATATCATCTGCATTGATGATAATACCACCAGATGGATAGTCTGGAGCCTTCACAAACGTCAACAAATCATCGAGTGTCGCTTTTGGTTTTTTAATCAGATGCAACGTAGCATCAATGATTTCGGAAGGATTGTGAGATGGGATATTGGTATTCATTCCGACTGCAATCCCTGCGGTTCCATTAATAAAGAGTTGAGGAATCAAAGCTGGAAGGACAACAGGCTCTTGTTCACTCCCGTCGAAGTTCTCCTTCATGTCTACGACACCTTTTTCCAAATCCTGGAGCATATACAAGGCTTCTTCGGTGAGGCGTGCTTCGGTGTAACGCATTGCCGCCGCTTTGTCTCCATCAATCGAACCAAAGTTTCCGTGACCATCGACGAGCGGGACACGAACACGGAAGTCCTGGGAAAGGCGAACCATCGCTTCATAAACAGCAGAATCTCCATGCGGGTGGTATTTACCTAAGACATCCCCAACGATACGTGCTGATTTTTTATGTGGCTTATCCGGCATGACATTCATTGCTCTCATAGCATATAAAATCCGTCTGTGAACCGGTTTAAATCCATCCCTCACATCCGGCAATGCACGGTCTGTGATGACGGTCATAGCGTAATCCATAAAGGATTGCTTCATTTCATCTTCATAACTAAAATTCGTAATTTCTTCTCGAATCGGCGTAACCGCCTTTTTGTTTTTCTTACTCATTGCGTCAACTCCTTCTTGCGTGATGTACTCATTTAGTCTAGCTTTTATTTTTGACTATTGTCAATAATAGACGGGAGTAGAGAGGTTCATTCGTTTCCTCATTGTAAGAATGTATGAATGATATACAGAATCATGATGTGAATAGGGTAAAACCAATAGAAAAACCACTTGGATGTCTTGATAGAAATGTGTGGGAGATAAGGGAGAAGAAAAATGAGAGGAAATGCCAATATTGCATAAAGCTGTGTCGGTGACAGCAATAATCCGTACAATACCGTTGAAAAGGTAAATGCAATAAATAGCAAAACTGGACTTTTCCGAAGAAAATAGAAGAATATCGGGAGTAGAACTCCGTAAATGCCGTAATCGACTGGGATGAGATAACCTGCACTCACTAATAGTGGGATATAGAGGTATTGCTCTTCTTGAATCGCCAGGATGACCGCATATCCAATAGCGAGCGTAAAGAAAATGTTAAATGTCCACTCGCTTGGCTCAAAGGCAAGCATATAAGGTACTTGAGATAAGAGTCCAAAGATAAGTAGATTCCGTAGCTGGACGGTGTGATTCCGGGTGTGGTCAAATCCAATAGCTAATTGGAAGGCAAAAAGCGGAAAAGCAAGACGTCCAATGATTCGCCATCCATCTTCCATTGGATAAAGTACGGCTCCGATGTGGTCGATGAGCATCAGTATAATCGCAAGCCATTTGAGCGTATTCGATTGTTCTTTTGTCAGATTCACGTGAACTCCCCCTTTTAAAAAAGACGGGTCTATGCCCGTCTCTTGTTTTAGATTGTAATTTTCGCATCGTCTGCATGGTCATAGATGAATTGACGACGAGGCTCGACCTTTTCACCCATCAAGAGTGATGTAACCCGGTCAGCTTCAATCGCACTTTCAATCTCGATTCTTCCTAGACGACGTGTTTCAGGATTCATGGTCGTATCCCATAATTGGTCAGCGTTCATTTCCCCCAACCCCTTGAATCGTTGGATGTTTCGAATTTTGCTTCCGAATTCTTTTTTCATCTCATTTAGTTCTCTATCAGAATAAGCGTAATGATAAACCTCTTTTTTACCCGAAGTGTTTAAGATGACTTTGTAGAGCGGTGGCAATCCTCGATAGATGAGTCCTTCGTGGATTAGCTCTGGGGAAAAGCGATAGAGGAGTGTTAAGAGAAGTGTTCGAATATGGCTTCCATCGACATCGGCATCGGTTAAGATGATGATTTTCTTGTAACGCAGTTTTTTGATATCAAAGTTATCTCCAAACCCACAGCCAAGGGCAGAGAACAAAGTTTGGATTTCCGAATTCTTCAAGGCTTTATCCATGTTCGTCTTCTCAACATTCAATACTTTCCCTCGAAGTGGCAGGATTGCCTGCATTCGTCGGTCACGTCCTGTTTTTGCCGTCCCGCCTGCGGAATCCCCTTCCACAATGAAAAGCTCACATTCTTCTGGATTTCTTGAGCCTGCGAGAATCAGCTTACCGTTTGTCTGGAGTTGAATGCCTTTTGACTGGAAGTTTACCTTAGCCTTGTCTTCTGCTTTACGCATTTTAAGAGCACGCAAGGCGTTTTCTAAAATCTTTTTCGCATCTTCAACGAAGACGTCAAAATGTTTTGGTGCTTCATTCATAACAACATCTTCTACTGCACTTCTGGCATCGGTTGAACCAAGCTTTCCTTTCGTTTGTCCCTCATATTGCGGGTCAGGGTGCTTGATAGAGATGACTGCAACGAGTCCCGTCCGGATATCTTTTCCATCAAGGGTCTCCTTTGTAACCCCTAATTCTTTTCCGTAGTTATTCATGAGGCGTGTCAATCCACTTCGAAGTCCCGTTACGTGTGTTCCGCCTTCGATGGTTGTGATGTTATTACAGTAGCTGATGACCTGTTCTGAGAAGTCACTGGTATACTGCATGGCAATATCCACGATGATGCCATTTGATTTTCCAGAAAACGAGATGATATCAGTCAATGTGTTCTTGTCTTCATTCATCAACGTCAAAAACCCTTCGATTCCCTTTTCCTCATGAAACGTCTTCTCATAGCCTGTTTTTTCGTTCTTCAGGACAATGGTGAGTCCTTTGTTAAGGAAAGCACTTTCCTGCATCCGGCGTTCAATTGTTTCCATATTCCAGGTCGTTGTTTCGAAAATTGTATTATCTGGTAAGAATCGGACAACTGTTCCCGTTTGACTCGTCTCCCCGATAATCGGAAGCTCACCCTTCTTATTTAACTTCACCGTAGGATTTCCCCCATTTTCGTACCGGTCAAAATAGACTTGTCCATTTTTGTGGACTTCTACTTCGACATAAGTAGAGAGTGCATTCACAACAGAGGCTCCTACTCCATGTAGCCCTCCAGAGAAAGCATAACCATTATTGTTGAATTTGCCTCCGGCATGAAGAATCGTGAAGATGACCCGTGCGGCACTGTAACCGGTCTTGGGGTGTACATCCACTGGAATTCCTCGTCCGTTATCTCGAACCTCAATCGAATTGTCTTTTCGAACAGTTACATAGATGGTGTCACAATGTCCTCCCAAATGTTCATCAATCGAGTTATCGACAATCTCCCATACTAAATGATGAAGACCTTTCGTCCCGGTGCTTCCGATATACATCCCCGGTCGTTTTCGGACTGCTTCCAATCCGTCTAAAATATCAATGGATGAACCATCATAGGCTGATGGCTGTGTTGTTGTTTGTGTCATGATGTCACGCTCCCTTTCTTTCCTAGCGTTTACCGCTGAATCTTTTACTATTTTAGAAATTTTTTATGACTATTGTCAACGTTATGCGGTTCGGATACCGACTATTCATTGACCCGTTTCAATAAAATGTTGCACAAGGGCAACTTTCCCGAAACATAAACCTATATTATGTCTAAAAATTGGTCTGTTGACATGTATCTATTTATAAAGGTTCTCCCTTTAGATAAATACGAAAAAAACCATTCACTCAAACCGCTCTTCGACAGATAGAAGTCGATTCATCGCAATGATTTCATAGATAATGAAAAGATAAATGATTTGCTATCAATAATTACGAAGTGAAGCGAATAGCATAACAAAAAACTTGAAAGGACGTGACACGATGTCTAGCAAATACAAAAGAAAATGGCTATCCTTAACAGCGGCATTATTTCTTGTGACCCCTGTTGTACAGTTGAGTACACCAACCGAAGTGCAGGCTGTGGCGGATACATTTACATTGACCGCCATTTCCGATGACGTTATATCGGTTCAACTTAACGGTACTCCACAGGTGCGATTACCTGGAGGAACCATTACAACCACGAACACAACCTATAGAGTGACTAAAAACAATACGTATACTTTTGTAGGAATTGATGGAGAGGTGAAATCACAAAAATCCATCACTATGACCAATGTTCCGAATCAACCACCGCTGTTAATCGTTTCTCCTGGTGAGAATGTCAAACTTCGTTTTGAGTCAGAAGATGCCCACTCTGGTGTAAAAGAGATGCGTTACAAGATTTACAATGAAACCAGTGGTGCAGGAAGTGCTAACTTTACTGCATGGGAAACTTATAAAACAGTGAAAGATTACGTCATCCCTTCTATTCCAAACAGCACGAACAGTTACTGGGTGGTAGAGGCAGAGTTTAAAGATGTGGCAGGGAATGTAAAAACCAGTATCATCACTAGATTTATGATTGAGAACTGGGCACCAGAAGTTAGTCTTGATGCAACGGATGAATGGATTAACAAAGATGAATTTGAATCTAATCAACAACGAATTAAGGCAACTGGAACTTCTCAATTCGGGCAACCTGTTCGAATCCAATATGGGGTGGCGAAAGATACATTCGTAAAATGGGATACAACGGTCTCATTTAATCGACCTAGCCTTCCTAGTGGTTATAGCGAGACAAAGGATGGGGATATTCTAAGCTTCAACTACGAATCAGCATCTTATACTCTCCCGATTAATAAAGATGGTTATTTCAATGTGTTTATGCAAATTGCAAAACAGTCAAACAATCGTGAAATCCTATCTAATGTCGTTAGCAAGCGAATCGGATTGGATACAACAAGTCCGACTGGAGCCATTAAGATTAATGATGGCGAAGATGCCGTTCCGTCCACAGACGTCACTTTGAATTTCACAGCGGAAGATTCGCTTTCCGGCGTTGAAAGCATTGGAATCTGTGAGGTTGATGTCGATACGGGACGAACTATGACAGAGAAATGTAAAACGTACCCTGGTGATACGACTCAAGCGGACTGGACATTCGGAGATACGATTATTTCTGGACAAGTCGAAATGACAGTCACCGATAAAGCCGGTAATACAACGGTCGAACGTAGTCAACAAGTCATCTTCGCTAAGTTAGCTATTGATAACATCAAGCTGACCAAGAACCGGAATCCACAGAAATACAAAGACGGTTTCGAAGAGAAATCATGGCAGTGGAAAGGTGAAGAAGAAACGATGTTAGCAGGTTCTAACTTCGAGTTTGAATTTGGTTACAATGTTGGCGTTGCGAATATTGATGACTACGAGCTTACGGATACGTCGAAAGTGAAGGTCTACTTCGGAAATAGTGATACACCTGTCATCTATGGTGTGGAATTAATTCCAGGTAAGAAAGCCACATTGCGACCTATTAATGAATCTGTAGCTCAAAAAGACCAAAACAAGATTCTTCTTGATGAATCGCTCTCACCTCAGACAAATGTCTTTGTTGAAATCGAACTAGAAGTTCAGAAGGTTTCAAACGGTAGAAAACTGCCAGCTGAAACAACTGGAAAAATGTTGTTTGGTAAGATTGGAGACAAATCTCTCGATGACGTCGTCAACGAAGCGATTCAATTCAACGAAGTCAACTAATCCTTTAGAAGCAGTCATTGACTGCTTCTTTTTTTGTTTGCATAAAAAAAAAGAGCTCTTTTCAGAGCCCTTCCTTATTCCTTATCGGATGATTTTTCTTTTGTTTCTTTCGATTCTGTTTTTTCAACAGACTCTTTTTCCGTCACTTCATCTTTTTCAGCCGTTTCATCTTTCTCTTCTTCAACCTGTTCTTTAACAGCTGGTTGAATCGGTTGCTCTTCACGTTCTACTTCAACCGTTTTCGTCTTCTTGAATTCTCCTTCAGTAGAGATGAGCATCGTGCGAATCACACCTTTTTCAGGCTTCACTCCGACTTCAGAACCGTCTACAAGTTTGTATCCGACAATCAACGTGTCATCATTCAGCTTTTTCATACCGTCAAACCAAATGGTGGTATTGTCTTCCCCTTCACCCGGTGTAATCAACACATACGTGTTCTTGTTGTCAAAGTAGAGGTGCTCCCCTTTTTTACCTTGATTTTCTTCGACCCACTTGGAAAGATTTTTGTCTGACAATCCAGCTGTGTCAATGATTTGAACCTGAAGTTCTTCATACTTTTGGAATTCTTTCTCTTTCATTGTATCCACCTTCATTACAGCACTTTCTTCCATAGCTGGCATGGCAAAATAAGCACCACCACCTAAAATGGCTAGTCCACCCAGTGTCATCCAAATCGTTTTTTTATTCATATTCCTTCACTCCTTTTAGTGTAATCTGATAGTTTCTGACTCATTATAGTAATTATAATTGACAATAGTCAACTTAAAATCGTTTTAGCTCTCTTTTTATTCGACAGATAAAAATTGTGAAACCATTTCGACCGCATAGAATAATGGCGAACCTGAAAACAAATCAATCAAGGAGGTCGATGACACATGCAAAAATTAAACCAATTGGGCTTAGAGCTCATCAGCATGAAACAAGAATTAATGAATGACAAGCATTCGGATATCGTCCGGAAGGCACTTTTATTCCAAGTCGAAAATATGACGGAGAACAAGCTCATTGAAGTAGATACACAAGTCGAATTGACAAATGAGAAAATGCTGTTAGATGAATTCCGTCTTTATTTGATGGAAAAGCCTTCATACATGAAGACGGCTGAAGAACTTCGTGGTGAATATGACGCCATTCGTGAATCCATCACTGAAAAAATGAACACAGAAGTGAATTTGGAATCATTCAGCAACGTTCAAGATGAAACGATTACATTCATTCAAACGTTTGAACTTGACTTGGAGTGGGTCAAACACTACTTTGCTGTGAAGGAATCCGATATTCCACGTCTTGTGAAGGAAAATGGATTTGTGGCAAAATTTGCCGTTCTTCGTCTATTGAAGTTAGTGGATGACTTTATGGCAAGCAATATGAGTGAAAATGATTATGTAGATGTCAAACGTGATGATAATGTTTATATGAACGTCGAAACATCTTCTTACTGCCTTGACCTTATCTACACTGTGTCGATTGACGATGCAGAAGTTGAAGATACACATGAGGGAATTGCAAAATTCATTTCAACCACTGCGACGGACTCAGATAAATACGTGACAGACAAGCTTTCTTGATGATTTTTACCAAAAAAAGGTCAATGTTTTTAAAAAGATTTCCTAGATAAATTCATTGATTGATACGCCTTAAAACCGCTTTGTTGAGCGGTTTTTTTGTATTTTATGGAAGTGTTTTGCCTATCCCTATATATAGTGTCTCAAAAAATATCTTGACACAAAATGTTGACACCTAAAATATCTTAGTGCTATAGTGATGGCAAGGTAATGGTATTGGAACATAAAAAAAGAACGCTCAATGGCGTTTGAAAGTTAAATCTAGACCTAGTAACCTAAAATAAAAGGAGTGTGGTATTTCCACAAGCAAGAAGGGAGTTGGTCTTCATGAAATTCAAAGACCGTTTTGTTAAACCATTAATCACAGCAGGTGTCATCATGTTCCTCGGATTCGGGAGTATGATTGCAACCGAAAAAGACCAGGTAAACGGGATGAGCATGTCCCCTACCTTGGATGATAAGCAAACGATGATTGTACTAAATGACTCGTTCAACTTGAGCGGTGTTGATTTTGGTGATGTCGTAACTGCTCAGCCTGCTGGTTACAAAGCCTATGTGAAACGTGTCGTAGGACTCCCAGGAGATACCATTGAATATAAAAACAACACGCTTTATCGCAACGGAAAACCACTTACTGATTTTCATTCGAAAGACATGTTGTCCAAAATGGGGGCACCTGAAAATGACGGGGCGTGGGATTTCGAGCTCGGAGACGGTGAATACTACCTCTTGAGTGATAACCTTGCGATTGAAACAGAAGACTCCCGCACTATCGGTCCTGTCATGGAATCAGATATTCTCGGAGAAGTTCTCTTCTATTAAACAAAGTGAAAGCATCCTACGTACTGTGGGATGCTTTTGTTGTGTTTCTTACCTCGTACATTAACTATATAAAATATATGGACAATAGTCAATATAAAAAGTGATTTTTTTATTATGTTTCTACTAAAATAAATGATACAGATGAATACAGTTATTTACTCAAATCTATTTAAAAAGGAGTGCTTGATTATGGCATACGAAACAACTTACAAAGGTGAAAAAGTAACACTGGAAATTGGTCGTTATATAACTGGACAGCATGCCATCCAACTCGTTGATGAGACTGGTATCCCATACACGGTTGCAACAGTTGCAATCAGTGAGCATTTGGATATGAACGAGGTTGCCATCAAAAACTATTCAGAGAATGAAGGCATGCTCGATTGGATGATGAAGGAGGAGATTGTTGGTGCTCCGATTCGTCATGTGAACAGTGGGTTTGTCACGATTCCGATTTGTCCAATTCACGAAGATGCGATTACATTGTTCTTTTAATGTAGAAGAAAAACCTCCCTGTTGTCAAGGGAGGCTTTTTTATTTTAGTCAATGGATTTGAACTCTTGGTCGAATGGCAAGACTCGAAGTACGGCTTTCCCAATCACTTCTTCTTTATAATCGAGTGTTCCAATGATACGAGAATCTGTTGAGTTATTTCGGTTATCACCTAGTACAAAGACTTCTCCTTCCGGAATCTTCATCTTCATGTTTTCAGATTCCATCTTTTCTTTCGCATAGGGTTCCTTTATCGTCTTCCCGTTTCGAACAAGCTCTCCATCTTTCACTTCAATCGTATCTCCTGGTAAACCAACAATACGCTTGATGTAAATATCATGACCCGGTACGTCATCGGAATCCAGTATTACAACATCCCCATGTTTTGGTTCACCTGTTTTGTAGGCAAGTTTATTCACAATCAAGTAATCTCCATCATGCAGACTACCCTCCATGCTTACACCCACAACTACTGTCGGGGAAATGACCAATCTAATCATCAGAGCAAATAGAATACCAAGGAATAGATAGGGTACATACTCTAAAAAAATATTTTTCTTCTTATTTAATGTTTGATTTTCTTCTGTCATTCATCTTCCTCCTCTTGTGGTTCAATGAAGGTAAAATCTCCCCACCGTTCCACTTTTCGTTTTACTCGGTCTAAACAATAGTCGATTTCTAAATAGGATTGTTCTGCATACGCTAGTTGATTGTTCAGCTGTCTAATTTCGATTTCGATTTCATCAATTTGGGGTTCCAGCTCATCAATCAGTTCTTGCATCTTTTTCTTGTGCTTATTCGGATTGACAATGGCTTTTGCGTATCCCCATGTATCATCTTCTGCCATGACAGCTGGATTTTCCGCTAAGGTGTATAAATCCTGTATCTCATTTTGAAGTTTCTCTAATTCAGTCAAACGTTGTCTTCTTTTTTCCACGAGTTCTTCTTTTCCTGGAACTCCATAGGTCTCAAAAACTCGCCAGTAAGGAGAAAACTGAGCCGCAATCTGACCATCAATCTGGATATAGATAGGAGAAAGCGGTACGCCCTCTTCATAAAGTAACGTGACTTCATCCATTGAAAAGTAATCAGAAAGTGCAGGGAGCAAATATTGCATCCAGTACTCGTGTGTTGCAGTAAGCACCTCTTCTCCTTGTTGCTTCAATCGTTCCGCCAGATATAAATCTCCTCCTTTAAAGATATCCGTGACGAGTAACATCGGTTCTTCTTCCAGTCGTTCCATACAATGGCAAATATGCTCCCACTTCCGATGTTGATTCAACATTAATTGCTTTAATCGTTCAGGTTGCATCATCCAACCACCTCGCTTTATAGTGTTATTTTTTATTTGACTATTGTCTATAATTAATGTATACTTACAGCAAGAAAGTTAATCTTTCCTCTGTTCTAAGTTAATCACAAAAATGGATGATTCGTCTATTTTTGCGTGCGGTATAGCTCAACGGAAGAGCACTGATTGCATCCAGTTAATGGAGCGATACAGAGAGACGGGGTTCGACTCCCTAACCCACAACACCTCCCTTTTAGGACTCTCTTCATAAGAGGGTTCTTTTTTATTGACTATTGTCAAATAATATGTCTATAATACAGATAGAAACACAAAATCAAGGGATGTCCACATCTCATTTAAAAGGAGTGCATGTATATGTTATTTGTAGGATTGATTGCAGGAGTTGCTTTGGTATTCGGGATTGCTATGATGGTATTGGCAAAGAACACCGACAAAAAGGAAGAAGAAAAATCGGCTTCTATTCAAAAAGCAAGCAAGGTTTCATCCCCAGCTCGTGAAGCAAAAGTTTCTCAAACGCCGAAAACAGCATCGGTAAAGTCAGCACAAACGAAATCGGCTGGTAAACAATCAAAAACATCAACTGGTTCGCAAAGCCGACGTGATGATGATGTTTCAGCTAATCTGTTTCACCCGGCGAATCCGCTAAACCCGATGTATATGGAAGAAGACGATACGCCTGTACGAAAGGAATCGAACTATCAAGAAGAAACATCAAGTCGCTCATCATATGAGCCCAATTCTTCTTACAACGATGATAGCCATCGTTCGTCAGGTTCTTCAAGTTCATGGAGTTCGGGCTCATCAAGCTATGACTCTAGTTCTTCCAGCTATGACTCAGGGTCATCAGATTCAAGCTCATGGTAATCATCAAGCTGACAGTTCATCTGTCGGCTTTTTTTGTGCTCGAACAATATTATTTATTTTTTTATTGACTATTGTCTAAAAGTTGTATATAGTAAGAGTATCGACCTGGTACATTAGATGCCAGGAACCGTCGAGTAGGGTGTCAGAGCCTGAAAGACATTCAGATGGTGCCGTCGATAGACGGACGTGTCCCCTTTTCGGTGGACGCTTATCGCCTCCCTACCGCCTGAAACCGGTGACGTTGGAAACGGGGAAAACAGAAGGAAAAGAGTACGGACTAGAGGGCGTTTCAACCTCGATAAGCAGAGTGTTCGGTCTCCCCACTGTTGAAAGATACAGTTAGGTACGGCAGACCCGTCCGGAAAAAGTACTTCTCTACAAGAGCGTTGGTAAAGGCTTGGCTCTTGTTTACATACTTCACCTCTAAAAGAGGTCACGTTGGAACCAATGATAGAGTACACCACGGTGAATACTCCTTCATCCAACGAATTACTTGTATGTTGCCTGCGATGGCATTGCCCCTGCATGTATTGCGAAACACCAAGTGGTGGGACAATTGGGTAGCCTGTCTGGAAACGAACAGACAGCTGGAGGATTCCAGCGTACAGCCTCACGACCTGTGCGAAATGACAAACTGACTTTTTTCAGGGTTTAAGTCAGCATCTTTTACGAGATGAAGCAAATCCTGAGCTCGCCCCTTTAGTTAAGTGGTATAATGCACCCTTGGTATGGGTGAGTGGGCAGTTCAATTCTGCCATGGGGCATTTCTCCTCTCTCCACCGGTGGAGCCGGTATTGCAACGGAGAAGAAAATAACGTGGTTCATGGTATTGTGAGACGCTCCATCTCTCAACGTGAATGACACTGAAAAGGGTTTTAGCAGGTGGTCGCCGGGCATCGTCCGACGCCGCTGTAAGTCTTCGAGGTTTTTTCCTTTTCTCTTTGCCTCCTTGGTGGAATGGTAGACACGCTGGTCTTAGGAACCAGTGCCGTAAGGCGTGAGAGTTCGAATCTCTCAGGAGGTATTTTATTCTGCCCCTTTAGCTCAGTGGATAGAGCAACAGGTTTCTACCCTGTCAGTCGGGAGTTCGAATCTCTCAAGGGGTATCATGAGTTATGATGACTCAATCTTCGTCTTCGGGTTGTGATGACCCAACCTTTTGAGCACTACCTTTCACGCATATCAATGCGAATCTACGAAAAGGCGGGGATAAAATGCAAGACGTTACACACATTGAAATCGCTTTCGATAATGGTGAGATTATCCAATTCAACATTAGTGAATTAGAGGATTTTCTTCTTCGAAATATCACACGCTCCATTGCGAAATTTGCTGGGCTAAAAACGGATACGTATTTGCTTGCTGAAGAAGTCAAAATGCGTATTAACAAAGAGGCGAATCAACCTTCTACCTTTACAGAGGATTTCGAAGATGGAAAGAACACACCCTTCCAACGATTGTTGTCGGGTGGAATTGCGGCAATTGACATCTTCTATGAGAATGACGCCGAGAGCGAAACGGTATACGTTCCGTGTAAGCAAGAAGCGTATGGTAGAAATGAATACGAAACGATTTCGGAGCTTGAAAACGGCAATCTACTCATCGTGATTAAACCCCAGTAACATCTTATTTAGGGTGGCTCATTCGCTAACCCTCGCCTACTAGTGGCGTAAATTGGCAAGATTGATTCACACAGACCTTGGCAGGCGGTTTTTCAATGCCGGACTGCGAATTCATTGCATGATGAATTCAAATGGCTCGAACGGAACCACTAATTGTGGTTCTTTTTTTCTATATTTTTCCTTAGAACACATCTTTTGAATAAGCTTATTTCACCGGCACTAGGATGACAGTATCTTTTGATGTTCAAAAGGTAAAACCATTACAAGGAGCTGGTTATATGAAAAAAGGAATGTTATTGGTAGGAAAGAAAACGTGGGGACACGGAAATGCTGTTCATCGTGTTTTAAATGAAGTACTGGGTGAAAACCGGAAAAGTTTGATGGAAGACAAAATTGACAATCAAGTCTTTATCCTGGATGGCGTCGATGAGCGTTTGAAAGAAGATTCGTTGAAAGAGCTTGTTGAAAAGTTCACAAAATTATTTCCGAATGCCCAGGTCATTGTGTCGGTAGATTCTTTCGAAGTGTTATCTGAAGAGGATTTAAACTATGCAAAGACAGTATTCGAGGTTTACTTCCAGGTCGATAAAGACAATTATGTGGAACTCGAACAGGAAGACGTGTTCGTTGAAGGTATTCCTGTTCGCCTATATCTACTGAAGAATATGAAAGACTCTACTCAGCTATCCGTACACATGTATGAAAGTACATTGAGGAAAGCATTGACCATCCTAACAACACTTGACCAAGATGTGACATTGAAGAACGTGAGTGATATTCTTCACAATACAAATGAAGCTGGCGAGAAGCTTGTATTAGAAGCGTCAAGGGCGTCTAGTACGAAACGTGTGCAAGATGTTTGCCTCTGGTTCATGCAGGATTACTTCACTGGAGCGAAGGGTTCTCGAACAGCTACCAAAACATATGAAAACAATGAACCGTTGCGTCTATTTATTGAGAAATTAGTTGGCTGAATCACGGAGGGGAATCCCCCTCTTACATAAAAACGAAAGGATGTGGAAACATGAAACGTTATCATATAACTGAATCGAAACACCCGAATTATCCACTTATTATTTTTGCAACCTCATACGTCTCTCCAGTGGAGAGCATCCCATTAATGGAAAAAGAGCTAGAACTTGCTGGATATAAAGGTTTGGTTCTGTTTGACCTCCTGCTCAGTAATGGATATGCTTCGAACCGTTTCATCACGCTTGAAGTGAATGACGGAAGATTTGATTATGATTCAGCCACCATTGTGGATTTAAAAAATGAAGAGATTGTGGAATACTGCCTTGCTTTCCACCAGTCTCATCCAGAGTATGTAAAAAATTCATCATTGCTTCAAAAGGATAAGAATGACTTGCTAAACAGCTCGAACACCATATGAGTAATAGTGTTATCTTCCCTACTGTATAACGATTTCAAAGCTCGAACATTTGTTTCGTCAAATATAGTTGACAATTAACTTTAAGCTTGATATACTGTAGATACACAGCAAGATGAGACCTGGAATACCAGTCATCGGACACGGTAGTGAATTCTGGTGGTTGTCCAGGTATACTCATTCGTTAATTCCACACATTTACGTGGTAGCCGAAACATCGTCAAGGGAACCGTAAGGCGAAAGCATAGTTTCCGGAGGGTTGCTGTTAAGCGGCTCAGGTCAACAGATTTGAGCCTCGATTCCCCTCTCAACAAGTGCTCGAACAAAATTTTTTCACTATAGTGAATATTATTGTTGACAATAGAGTATAAAGTTGGTAAGATGTAAGTAAGACATTAGAAGATGTGGTGCAGAGGAGCTCCACGTAGAAAAACAGAACCCCTCATATGGCTTGATGTGGTGTAGAACCGCTCCACGTAAAAATACAGAAAGGTTCATTTAGATGATTGTAAGACACGCTTTCCGGTGTGCGTAACACAGGTCAGGTGACAAATGGGTTTGATGTTCTCCCTCTTAAACATCTTTCATTTTAAGAACGGATAGTATTCGAGCAAATAATGAAATGGTGAAAGCCACATCAATAAGATGGGTGTTGTACTACCTTAACCGAATGGTTTAAAATGTGCCCTATAAAATTGGAGTCTCGCTACCATTAAGTGCGAACGATAAAATTGGTGTTTCACCACCATAAGTGTGAGCATAAAAGTTGGAGAGGTCCTGCCAAACAGTGGACAATAAAAAATCCAAAAACATTAACGGAAAGGAAGTGAGCAGAAATGATGAAAACAAATATGAAGCATTGTGCAGAACAAACAAATATTCGCCCGTCAATTGATGCCACGACTTATCCTCAAGAGCGTGTATTTTGGGCAGGGAAATTTTATAACGAGAGTCAGAAGCGTTACTTTGACCGATGGAAGAATGTGTCCTACATCCTTTCTCTATCTTTAGAGAAGGTTCGAAAGCGTCACTTTATTTCTTCACATCCTATTCCGGCATAACCTCCGGTTTCAAAGTATATGATATCTGACTACTCAAGAAGAATCTTGGGTAGTTTTTTATTACCTCAATAAATATTCAAAATAGTCAAAAATTTATATTGACAACTGTAAAAATATGGATTAACATTAAATTATACACAACCTGCACCGGTAGCTTAGTTGGTAAAGCAAGGAGCTTTTAACTCCGAGAGCGAAGGTTCGAGTCCTTCTCGGTGCACTTAATCAGAGAGCCAGGAACGCATGAGTCCAGAACGGCGGAGGGTTTGACGAAGGGCTTGTCACATGGTGGCAGGTCACGACGGAGCAAAGAGCGTCTTATAAGTAAGATTCTCTCCGATGGGTCAACCGATTGATGGGGGCAGTCAATCATTCTTACTTACTTCATAGTTTGAATTGAGACTTCAAATACAATTTGAGATTCAATTGAGGCTATGGCGTAATGGCAACGCACTTCACTGTGAATGAAGGTATTCGGGTTCGATTCCCGATAGTCTCCCCATTGGAAATATAGCTCAGTGGTAGAGCATTCGGCTGATAACCGAAAGGTCGGTGGTTCAAGTCCATCTATTTCCACCAATTTTCTCTCTTTGGCTCAGCTTGGTAGAGCGTCGCATTTGGGATGCGAAGGTCGTAGGTTCAAATCCTACAAGGGAGACCATGGTCTGTTGGTCAAGTGGTTAAGACGGCACCCTTTCAAGGTGCAATCACGGGTTCAATTCCCGTACAGACTACCAATATCTACTCTTAGCTCAGTTTGGTAGAGCACACGCTTTGGGGGCGTGGGGTCGTGGGTTCAAGTCCTACAGGGTAGACCATGGGGGATTAGTTTAATCGGTAAAACATTGGCTTTGCAAGCCGAAATCGAGAGTTCGAATCTCTCATCTTCCACTTTATATGCCGGTGGTGTAATGGCAACATGATGGACTCCAACTCCATCGCTCTGGGTTCGATTCCTAGTCGGCATGCCAATTTATATTCTGTCCTGTTGGTCAAATGGTTAAGACGCCACCCTTTCAAGGTGGAGCTACGGGTTCGATTCCCGTACAGGGTATTGGTTCAATTTTTCATACAAACGGAGATGTCGTCTATTGGTAGGACACCTGGCATGGGCTAGGAGAAGCTGGTTCGATTCCGCCATCTTGCACGTGATTGATTGAATAACATCGGTTTCTATCCCGATGACGATTGTGAATATCACAGTCGTTGAAAACGGTGAATTGACACCTAATCCCTTCCCCGCCAAACCGAATGGTGTGTAGGAAGTAGATATGAAACACGCAGGAAGAGGTATTCGGAACTTCCTCCTGCTCTTATGGGAGTGTATGCAAGTGGCTAAAGCCGGCGGACTGTAAATCCGTCCCGTAATGGTTCGTAGGTTCGAATCCTACCGCTCCCACCAATTTCCTCTCTTTAGCTCAGTTTGGTAGAGCGTTGCATTTGGGATGCAAAGGTCGTAGGTTCAAGTCCTACAAGGGAGACCAATGGGGAATTAGTTTAGTGGGAAAACATCGGTTTTGCAAACCGGAATCGAGAGTTCGACTCTCTCATTCTCCACCATAGGGATATAGTTTAACGGATAAAACGTGACGCTACGGACGTCAAGCTGTGGGTTCGATTCCTGCTATCCCTGTTTATGCCTGATTAGTTTAATGGGAAAACATCTCCCTCACATGGAGAAGTCAGTGGTTCGATTCCACTATCGGGTACCATATTGCCGGTTTAGCTCAGTTGGTAGAGCAGTTGATTTGTAATCAACAGGTCGTGAGTTCGAGTCTCTCAACCGGCACCAATTATTTTCGGAACGTAACTCAGTCTGGTAGAGTGTCTGATTGAAGCTCAGATGGTCACAGGTTCAAATCCTGTCGTTCCGGCTTAGATAAATCGTTATTTGTCATCTCCCCCGTGAAACCTCTGGTGAATCGTGGCTTGCTGATTGGTGATAAAAACGGTTTCTCATGGGGCTGTAGAAGAACGGTAATTCGTCGCACTGTCTATGCGAAGATAGCGGGTTCGACTCCCGTCAGCCTCGTTGGTTTACACAACTCGCTTTGCGAGGAAAGCTCTGAATAGAGATAGGAACGAAGTAAGATACAACGAATATCCTCATGTGTGTGGTGCACATGGAATTCCGGCTATAAGAAACGGAGAGCCGACGAAACGCCACTTGTGGCTACCAGAGAGTCTGGTCTGAAAAACACCTATCCGAATCAGAATACAACACTACCTTTCAGGGATTAACCACCCTGACAAATTCTGACTATAGTATAGGGAGTCATGGAAGAAGTTGTGTGAATCCTTTTTTCGGAAACAGCAAAACGTTTCCTATTTGCGGACATAGCGTCCTATTTGCGGACATAGCAAATGTCCTTCTTGCGGGTATAGTTTAACGGTAGAATATCTGCCTTCCAAGCAGAAGATGAGGGTTCGATTCCCTCTACTCGCTCCAATCTGCACTAGTATCGAAGTGGCTGAACGACACGGACTGCAAATCCGTTACGCATTGCGTCATCGCAGGTTCGAATCCTGCCTAGTGCTCCACAATAAGACCTCATAGACGAGTTCACCTTCTTCAAAGGTGAAGGGCAAAGCCCCTTACTTTCTATGAAAGTAAGCATTCTCAGTTGGCTAGAGCACCTGACTTTTAATCAGGGAGTCGCAGGTTCGAGTCCTGCTGGGGTCATCAGCGGTTTGGGAGACTATTCAATCAATGTATAGCCGCTATATAAAATTATGGGGATAGAGATAGTAGTGGAAAGGCTATCACAATTTGGACTTGTAGCTCAGAGGAAGAGCAATTGGCTCATAACCGATAGGTCGAGATGTCAGAATTCTCCAAGTCCACCATGCGAAAACAGCAAATGTTTTCTATTTGCGAATGTAGTTTAATGGCAGAATCTCTCGTTGCCAACGAGAAGATGAGGGTTCGATTCCCTTCATTCGCTTCCCGTTTCAATACGGACAATAGCATTACTTTTCTAAACTGATTGAAGAAGGTGATAACGATAGACCTGCTCAGTTTGCTCATTCAGATTGACCCGACAATTAAAACGTTGAGAGAATCTGAACAATATCCTTATTCGGAGAACATAATCAAAGCCAAGCATCAGTTGGGATTTACTCAATATGAAATGGCACAACGACTCGAAATATCTTTTTCGAAATTCCTCGATATGGAGTCCTGCTCCCTAGATATTTCAGTGGATGAATACAAACGTTTAGATAAGAAAGTCCAGCAATTACTTATTGACAATAGTCAATAAAAGTTGTATGATAAATGTACATCGTTCCTATCTCCTACCCCCTGTTACGGGTGGCACAAGTGTGAAAGTGGAGGAAAACAACGCAGACATCCTGATTCCTTTCGTCTAGGGACGTAACATCCTGACGCAGAGATTCGCATGGCATATGCTGTGCAGACGAAGGAAGTGCAACCCAGGTGAAACCAGGGGTGTGACGGATGCCAGCCGACCATAAGGTTTTGCTAGGTTTTCTTATGGATAATATTGCGGGGTAGCCAAGCTGGTAAGGCGTCAGACTTTGACTCTGAAAATGCGGAGGTTCGAACCCTCCCCTCGCAACCAATTATTCACTCTTAATTCAGCGGTAGAATGCCTGACTGTTAATCAGGAAGTCCCCGGTTCGAATCCGGGAGAGTGAGCCATATGAATGTAGCTTAGTGGTAAAGCACCCGACTGATAATCGGGAGACCGCAGGTTCAAATCCTGCCATTCATACCAATTATTCGCCTTTAGTTCAGTGGTAGAACGCCTGACTGTTAATCAGGAAGTCCTCGGTTCGAATCCGAGAGGGTGAGCCAATATGAACGTAGCTTAAAGTCAGAGCGGTCGATTGTCAGTCGGAGAAGTACAGGTTCAAATCCTGTCGTTCATACCAATCATCTTGCCCTTAATTCAGTGGTTAGAATGCCAAGCTGTTAACTTGGAAGTCACCGGTTCGAATCCGGTAGGGTAAGCCAACATGGGGATTCGCTAGAGTTGGAGAGCTAGGACGGGCTGTAACCCCGTTGCGTTAACGCTGATAGTGTTCGAATCACTAAATCCTCACCATATGAATGTAGTTTAATGGTAGAACCATTCTCCAATAAACGAGAAGGTGCAGGTTCAACTCCTGCCATTCATACCAATCATTAGTACCTCAAAGGTTGTATGGCTCGTCAGGCTATTATAACTTTTGATGAAAGTGTCTCTCATATGACAAGAGGTTAACAGGTCGTGAGCCTTTCACAAGGCAGAGCTGGCTTTCTCCTAACTTCGTGGTGGAGATAAGTTGGCTTGTAACGGGGCGGTAGCTCAGCTGGTAGAGCACGGGACTGAAAATCCCGGTGTCGCAGGTTCGACCCCTGCTCGTCCCATTTTATTGACAATACGGTGGCGGAATATGTAGACGCAGACCGGAAGAGGGAGGGCATCGGTTGCAAACGATGTATCATGTGTCCGGCTTAACAACAACCCTCTCATGTAAGGTGAAAATCCTTACTCGTATTGTCAGTATTCCCGTTTAATTCAGTGGCAGAGAACTGGTACACCCGGGAGACATCGGTTCGATTCCGATAGCGGGAGCCATGGGTTGATAGCATGGAGGTTCATGCGTTTAACATACAAAGTATTCGAGGTGGTAAAGCACCTGTCGAACAAAAACTTGTGAGGTCATTGGTCGCCTGTCGAGAAAGTGCCATCGGGGTGTGGGACACCTGTCGGAAAAATTTCCCATTACTTTGTTTGATTGAAAGATGTTGGTTCGATACCAACTCAACCCTATTATTATGGAGCCGTGGCAGAGAGGATTATTGTAGCGGTCTTGAAAACCGTCGTGGGTAACACCACCGTGGGTTCGAATCCCACCGGCTCCTTTGCTTTTTAACCCTCGTATATTGATATTCATCCGGTCTCTCGTCAGAAGGAGCCAACTGCTGTCCAGGTGACAAATAAGTCGCTTGGTTCTGATACAGTGGGGATGAATGTTGATATAGGGTGGTTAACATCCCGCAAATTATTTCATGTGAGAAATGGTCGTTAAGACCCGCAAGTTGGGTGGTTCCATGAATCGCCCCAAAAGATGATATTCCCCCTCCTTGACTAGGCAAGGCAATAATCTGAAAACGTGAATGGTCACATACGTTCACACTTCTAGAACTACGGGCGTCTAGCGTTGGCAAGCAACATAAAAACTTGAATCACTTTCCGGACTGTGAGAGCCGGACGTTGGCAGACAACATAAAAACCTAGTCTTTTTTAATAAATTGAATCAAATGTGTGAGCCGGACATGGTTAGGTGCTTACGGAAACGTTCTGAAGCCCTTTGTCCAGCCTATGTACAGGGTAAAAGCATCATCCTAAACCGGTAATTGGACAATTGGTTCACTCATTTTATTGATTTTATTACTGGCTCGTCTGTAGGACAGATACTTCTCTCATACGGAAGATATGGATGGTTCGATTCCATCACGAGCCACCAATTATATTCTTGACAATAGTCAAAATTTATGATATACTTAAAGTAAGTTATCGGAGGATTTGCAAAGAGCATCATCGGGATAAAGAGTCGGACAGACGTTTGCGTGTCATTCTCTCCTGGTGAAGGGGTCACTCCCCCTGTTCACCGTCCTATTATAGCTGGCGGGAGGTTGGCATCTCGGGTAGCCTCATAAGCTACATCAATCAGGTTCGATTCCTGAGCTTCAGCAACCAATTTGAATATGCCCGGTTAGTTAAGTGGTCTAACGGCTGACTTGTAATCAGCAAACATCGGTTCAAATCCGGTACTGGGCTTTCGCCGCTCTTGTCGAGAACCGAAATCACAGAAGTAACCCAATAAAAAATGCGACGGAGAGCGGTTCCTCTCTGTCAGGGAGAAGGATTAGGCAGTAAGGGGTTTTGCCTTCTCAACTTGTTTTGCTTTTTTGCGGATGTGGTGGAATGGTAGACACGGTAGACTCAGAATCTACTGCTCTTGTAGCGTAGGGGTTCGAATCCCCTTTTCCGTACCAAATTTTATTCTGGCTCATGGGTCTGCTTGGTGAAGACACCGCACTGTCACTGCGGAGATGAGGGGTTCAAATCCCCTATGGGTCGTTGCGTTTGTGAAAGGTACTGCAACGCTTAGTAGCAAACGATAATCTAACCGAATGTTGCCGAAATGGATTAACCCTGATGGTCTAGTCTACGTTGCATGGACGATAAACTGAAGATACGGGCGTTTCTTCCAGACCGTTAATGAGAAGAAACTAGGTACGCTATTGGTGAAAACCTTTAGACGTACAAGCTACAGGGGTTCGGTTAGATTTTTATGTGGGTGTGATGGAATTGGTAGACATAGGGGACTTAAAATCCCCTGGCGTGAAAGCCGTGCAGGTTCGAGTCCTGTCACCCATACCAAACATGGAGTCTTACTCAAACGGTAAAGAGGTTGCTTTGCTAAAGCAATAGGCGAGAATTCGTGCGTGGGTTCGAATCCCACAGGCTCCTTTGATTTACACCGTTGGAAGGCACGGGTCATGCCCTACTCCAAATATTCCATTTACGGGACAACATGAGGTATATCCTTTTGTTGTGATACATAGGGAAACGCATAGAATCAATCAGAATAGACTCTTGAAAAAGAGGTCGAAATGAATGTGAATCCCACCTAATAAAAACACGAACACGAATTGATTCCGTGGTTCTTGGTGGAGGTTTGTAGGTTTTCAACCACCGTTAAAAGAGGTGTGGATAGTACGTATCGTTCAGACACTCCCTCTTTTCTGCCCGGTTAGTTAAACGGTATAACGGCTGAATCGTAATCAGCAGTTATCGGTTCAATTCCGGTACTGGGCTTTTATTTTGCTCGAACGACGTCCGTTGATTATTCCTTTTGCAAACTAGTAGTATATAGGATTACGAAAGGAGTTGGTAAGATATGGATTCTACATTTATGGCAAAACAAGATTTAACAACGCAAGAGCTTCAAATTCTTGCAAGCGAAACTGAAAAAAGAAAGAAATCAAGTGGTACTGCATGGATTTTACTCTTATTATTGGGCAGTGTAGGTGCTCATCGTTTCTACCTTGGACATACAGGTATTGGTATTGCGATGGTTGCAACTTGGATTGTGAGTTGGATGCTTGTTTGGGTGACATTCCTATTGCCTATCTCGATTTGGATTTTAGTTGAACTGTTCTTGCTTTCAGGATTGGTTAAAAACGAAAATCAAAAGATTGAGAAAGAAGTTATTGATAAGATTTTATTGATGCGTAATGCGAGAAAGAATGATGTCGTTGAAGCCCCAAAAACAACTGAAATTTAATTGCTCATGCACTATAAATTAAATATAGTGCATTTATATTTTGACTTTTGTCTTTTATCTCTTTATTATAAAAGAGTGGCGATGAGATGCCAGGAAATCTCGTTAGGAAGAGAAGCTCCTTCCTCCCTGTATCGGGCAGAAACAATAGATACCACACAAGGCACATAAGAGCCCCGTAATCTTATGCAGGGCTTATCTATGGAGATGTACTCAAGCGGTCAAGAGGGCGTCTTGGAAAGGCGTTAGGCGGTCATACGTGCGTGGGTTCGAATCCCACCATCTCCACTTGCAAAACTTCATAAACCCAAACCGAAAGGATGTTGATACAATGACAAAAATCTCAATCTCAGAACTACTTCAACTTCAATCTACCATTCGTGGTGAAATCGGAAAAGCTGAACGTCTCGTTGGACAAGGCTCTTTCGAAGAACTAACTGGTGAAATTGAAACGGAAAAAGTGACGGTGGAAGAGCACACAGAAGCTCTTGAATTATTGGAAGGTCTTTACGCCCTTTCCATTCAGATTGCGGACAAACTCCACGAAGCAAACCGTGGAACGACATTTACGCATGAAACATCTGACGGTGCGAAGGTTGATTTGAACCTGGCGAGTGCTCTCGACTACGTAAAACAACTTCGTACAAAAGCAAAACTCTTTGCTCGTCTCGGTGGAGTTAAGGAGAAAACAGTCTCTAATAACTACGGCTCTACTGACCGTATCGTGAAGACTGTGACACACGACATCAAAGCATTCGAAGCGAAAGCGACCGTGTTTGAAAAAGAGGCAAACCGTCTCAGTCGTGAAATCGAACGTCAATCGGTTCTTGCAACAGTCGAAATCGAAGGCGTGGAAGCATACCTGTAAGGGTGTGTTTCTAAAGGTCGGGGGATGAGATTGCTCGTCCGCTGACTTTTAGAAACATCCTCTTCGGAGTTTGTTAGGGAAAATGAATAGAAGTGACTAACGTGATATCAAATCAACATTAAGTGTTGGGTTACCGAGAAATCAGGATACCACCCGTTGAACCTTTGACTTTTGACACGAGGACACCAGGAACCGTGCGACCAACCGCCGTTATTCTTATGGATAAAGAAATCGTATAAAAGAAGTTCTAAAGGCATTTCACACCTGTTCATTTTCTATTCACTTTCCTGCGAGACAGGAAGGCGGCGTACACCATCATTTATGATGATTAATATTTCTTAAAAAAGAATACCAACCGTTGAATCGCTGACGTCGGACATGAGGACATTCGGAACCAGGTGACCACCCGTTTCAAATTTCTTATTTGTACAACGTACACTCAAACAGCTATTCCACGCCGTCTGTCCTGCTTCGTTTCTATCTTGGGTCCTGTTTTCACGAAAACTACGCACCCCGCTCGATTGAGAGCAACACTTCTTAGACTATCTCAACCTGACTACAAAGAGACAGTCAATGCTGACGAATATTCGTCAGCACCACTATCGAAAAGTAAAGCTTCTGGACTCTGACATCTTTTCAACAGAAGCCTAGCAACCCGCTCGCCCTGCGAGTAACACTGCTTAGACTGTCTTCCCATAGACGACCAATCCACAAGGAGACAGCAATTATTGACGATTAATCGTCATTACCACTCTCAAATTATGAATCGTCCATTTCTTTAAGAGCAAAGTGAAGTCTTTGACCGCTCCTTTGAGTTACTCTTGCTGAAATGGGCGTTTTTTTGTATAAAAAAGAGCCGGTCATCACCAGCTCTCTTCCTGTTATTGCTTCAAGTGTGGATAATCATCAGCAAGATTCATCATTTCATTCTCGAATTCTTTCGTTGGTGGCAGATATGCTTTCATCAACTCTTTATATCCCGCCCCACAGCAATATTCTCTTGCTTCATAGATGTCGATTTGTGTGACAGTCATCTGCTCCCCGTCTTTTTCGAATTCAAATACGTCAATCATCCCCCATTCGTTCTTATCAAGCTCTGTGTACGGATAAAGTTCCCGGGACGTCTTCGTTACATCTTCCACTGGATAAAACTTTCCTAACACTCGAACCATATGCGTTTCATCCAAACACTCTGAATCATCGACTAATTCCTCAAACTTGAAATTCATAGCTCCAATAATTTTCACCATTTCCATTGGCTCAAATGAAGTTCTAATAAACACGGATTGTTTCTCATCATCAATACTGTAATAATGCGAAAGCTTATACAAATTTTCTTTCATTTTTATCTCCTCCTCCATGAAAAAAGAGACCGGTATATCAGTCTCTTTGGTTCTTTCTTTATATGCGTTTTTCTGTTAATTTACTTCTTTTTTGAAGTCTTACAACTGATTGCGACGTGAAGAAATCAACTCATCAATATCAACTTTGACTTCGTCTGCCGTAACGTCTGAGTAGTTTGCTATATCAGGGATGTCCGAAAAGAGTGAACCGCTAGTCACATCATGGAATAACTCTAAATTACTTAAATTACCTCCACGATACTCCTTCACTCGATGCTTGTATTTGTATAGCCATTTCACATCATGTTTTTTCCAAATCTCCAAAAGCTCTACTTCTAATGTTTTCATCATCGAATTCCTCCGTCTAGTTTCTTAATTTCATTCCCAATGACTGCTAAGAGTCCTAAATGGAACTTGGCACGTTCATCTGAATCCGTCTCACTTACATACTTCGAAAGCTGAAGGATACGATTCGACTTGTTCAGGTTTTCCATGAACGCATTGAGTTTGTCAATTTCAGTATTAAATCGCTCCTTGTTTTCTCCTTTGTAAAATTCTAATGAATTTAGCTTGACAACATTATTGGAAATGTGTGAGCTCAATGCCTCATAGATAGGAATATGAACAAACGCTCCACTGATGCCGTAAAGTTCTCGAACAATTTCCTGCTTTTCTTCTTGCACGCCTAAGAAATAGTTGTCCTCCTGAATGGCTAGAGCAAACAATTCTTCGTTGTAATTATCATGACGCTTTTCCTCTCGTCCATCTTTGTATCTTACAGTGTACTTACTATATGAACTCGATGCTAATTCATCAGGGTTTATTTTCAATGTAAAGCTACATTTCGGGTGAGAAGAAGTCACCACGTCCCCATCCACTTCTGTCGAAAACCCTAAAACATCAAGAATTTCACCGAATTGTGTTAGATAGTGCTTTTGTTTTTCCAGAACTTTTTCTTCTAAAAAACGGCATGACAACTCAGAGTAGTTCGACCCAAAGTTACGTGAACACATGGCAATTTCCACGAAGGCTTCAATTGGAACGCCGAAGTGACGCTCAATCATTTTTGTATTCTCATCTTCCTCAATACTATCCAATACACCATAAGAGTTGTAGCGACCTTTGATAGGTAATAGATATGGTGCGAATAGATAGTTCGTATCTTTTAATAAAGCTTGAGGACGAGCTTCGAAATCGAGCTTTCGATTTTCTTTATAAGACAAATGGTTTTGTATAAACGGAAGAAAGAAGACTGTCTCATCCCCATCTACCTCAATACCTGTCACCATACAACTTGCATTAAATGAACCCATTTTACAACACTCCTTTTGAATTAATTAGTCCGACATCTCTGATTCTTCAATGTGGCGAGCTTCCTTCTCTTTTAAGATTTGAACAGATGCCTCATAAATCGACTTGTTCAAAGTTTTATCTGTTTCAGAATGACTTTCGAGTACAGGGAAAAAATAAAATCCAATATCGTTTAGATTTACAAGAAAATTATAAGTCTCAATCAGAGACGTTCGAATGGTATTCTCCTTTAACCCTTCTCTATAAACATGTTTGAAACTAAATATAGAATCATCGAAATCTCTTAGTAACTCAAATTTGTATTCTCCCATCATCCCAAATGGATTGTCATCGTCGTAAACTGCATCTGCAGGTTTAACATCCTTCTTTGCATTCCATTTCTTAATACCTTCTTGTAATTCATCATACTTCTCTTCAAGCGTCTTCCCCCAATTGAATGAAGGCGGTCTGTCCTTTGATAAATAATCAAAAACAGGCTTCTTAATAAAAATGGCAATAGATGGGTTCAATTCAGGATGCGTCTTCTTTTCTTTTTGAACAAACACATCAGCCAATTGTTTGATAGGCATTTTAAAACGTTCTTCTAGGCACTTTGTATTACCATCTTCAAAAATAGTATCAAACACTTCATTTTTCCCAGCGATTCCTTTGAATGCAAGTCCCATTAAAAAGAAAGCATCGGTCGAATATACCATGAGTGACTTTGTTTCAATCCGCCCATGTCCTTCTTTCATTTGGTACTGACTCTTAAATCGCAATGGTACACAAACCATCTCTTCTCCCGGTAAAATCGGTAGTTTACTGATTGCACATGTAATGGTGGACATTCAACCATTCCCTTCTTTATTTGAATACCTTTATTGTACTCTGTATTGTTGACAATAGTCAAAATAAAAAAAGAACCTTTTAGGCTCTTTTTTATCTTTCCTGCTATTCCTTGAGGATTCCCCCATTTTTATCGTATTGAACAACTGTATATTCTGTCATTCGAACCGGTGTGCCAAATTCAGTGGTCGAATCGACTGACCAGTCTTTTGATAACCGCTTGATAACGGGTGAAATACCTTCCCATTCAGACTCAAACAGGCTTGATGGAGCAAACCAATGTTGATAGCCTTCCACATCATCGTACACGCCGTCAGATTGAATCAATCGTTCACAGGTTTGAATGAGATGATTTAGCTCTTCTTTCTCATCTTCACTAAATCCACCCACGTGATGAATGAGTACTTCATTCTTATTCTCAAGCACGCCCTTTACTTCGACTACCCATTCATTTTTAAATGACGATTTCCAGACATGAGTAATAATTGGACGAAGTTCGTTATATTCATTCTCGTCAACTTCAATCGCATCTTCTTTACAACCTTCACACAGATGTTCTCCCGCTGAGTTCAGATAATAATCATCCCACATATCAAACTCAGCCTCACAACCATCACATAGTGTTTCTTCAATATCGGTTGTGTTCATAATCGAATCCGATTCACAATCTGGACATTCATCCAGCTCTTCTCCTTCAACAAATTCAATGTGACCACAATCTTCACATTCGACCTCAACAACTTGAGCTTCCCATCTTGAAAATTCCCCATTTTTAATGTAAAGTTCACCCTCATGTTTGAACATATTAAAATCTCCTTTGAAATAAATTCAGGTTGAATACCTGTTTGTGTTCTTACTCCATCCTATGCGGAGATGAACAGCTCTATTATCTAATACATTTTCCTTAGTAAGGGTATTAACTCGTTACAAAAAAGACACCAGGTATGTAAAAGTAGAAGTTTTATTTTTCACTATTGTCCAATTCATTATTTTATATTGTCAATTTACCTTTTGTCTGATATACTTTGGAGAGGAAGAAAACCTTTGGTTATCACGGTGAACTAAGACCGATAGAATAAAGTGTTACAAAATAAAAGGAAGTCTACGGACTCTTATTTGGAGGGATTTTCATGGAAGATGAAATCAAGTATCTCGCAACACACAGCGGAACATTTCACGCTGACGATGTATTTGCGTATGTCGTCTTAAATAAAGTTTTCCCGGGGTATGAACTGATTCGAAGTCGTGACCCAAAAGAGCTTGCGAAAGCTGAAATCGTTTTTGATGTCGGCGGAGGGAAATATGACCACCACACGACGGAAAAAGAGTATCGAGAAAACGGCATTCCCTATGCGGCATTTGGTCTCGTCTGGCGTGATTTCGGGAAGAAACTTTTAAGTAGTTGGATTCCAGAAGAGCATCTCGAATATGCACACAAGAAGATTGAAGATGAACTGGTGCTCGCAGTCGATGCGTTCGATAACGGTGTAGACATCATGAAATCACCTATCGTTGACATTCCAACTGTGTCATCCATCATTTCTGAATTCAACCATAGGATGCCGAAGGATGGCAATACTGTAGAAGAGTACACGGTATTTACTCAGGCGGCTGAAATGGCGAACTCGATTTTCATGCACAAGCTCATTGGCATCCGTAATCAATTGCTTGCAAAAGGCAAAATTATTGAAGCCTTTGAAAGTCGAAAAACTCCGGAACTCCTGGAGCTTGAAGAAGGTGCTGATTGGGGAGAAATTCTTGCTGAAATTGATACGAACGAAGAAGTACTCTTTGTAACCTATCCGAAGCCTGATGGCTATTACATTCAGATAGTGCGTAAAGAAAAAGATAGTTTTGAAGCACGAAAAGACTTGCCGGAATCATGGGCAGGAAAACGTGATGAAGAACTGGGAGCGGTCGTCGGGATTGATGACGCTGTATTCTGTCATCCGGCACGATTCCTCGCCGGTGCTAAATCAAAGGAAAGTATTCTAAAAATGGCAGAGCTTGCATTGCAAGCCTAATAAATGAAAAGGACGTGGATAATATGATGAAAGATACAATTCAAAAAGACTTGGTGCAAGCGATGCGAGACAAGGACAAACTGAAAAAAGGTGTCCTCACACTCGTAAAAGCAGGTCTCACGAATGCTGAAAAAGAAAAACGTGCGGAACTAACGGACGCAGAAGAGCTCGCTGTTCTTCAAAAAGAGTTGAAGCAGACACGTCAGTCTGTATCCGAGGCGGAAAAGGTTGGTCGGGAAGACATCGTCGAGCTTGAAAAACAGAAGATTGCGATTCTCGAATCCTATCTTCCACAAATGATGACGGAAACGGAGATTCGCCAATTGCTTGCGGACAACGGTGTTGTGTCTGGCACAAACATGGGTGTTGCCATGAAGACTATCAAACCGCTTGTTGACGGTAAAGCAGATAACGCTCTCGTTGCTAAAATCGTCAAAGAAACCATTGCGTAACATCAATTGACAAGGTGTATATCACCTTGTCTTTTTTGCATAAAAAAAGAGCTGTTAAGCACGCTCTTTTTTCACTCTATGAAGATGTTTGTTTTCAAATGTTAAAATCTCTGCAGGTAAAGCTTCATACCATGCGGGTAGAGACAATTTAAACAGGTAATGACGGCATGCCTTAAATTCCTTCTTCGAAATGATATCGGTTGATTTATTTACATTTTCGTCAGTCAGACCAAAGGTCGATTCGAGAAAATAAATATGACGGGTCAAACATCTTTCGATAACTTCCACTTTCGGTTTAACGGCATTCTGTTCACGCACCACTCCTATTTGACACCCCACTAGATAACGAAGGGCTTCTCTTTCCTCGATGATATCCTCTTTGTCTTTAGGGAAGATATTCCACGATTCCAAAAGGGATAACCCATGCTTACGTTTTTCATCAAACTGAGACAAAATTTCTACATAGTGTTTTTCCATTTGAGCAATCGACTGAAAATATTTCATGTGCATTCCAAATCTCTCCTTTGTTTCTATGCGAAACGCCTATTTTGTTAACTACTGTATGATATGCGTTCGGCAGTCCAAAAACACATGTTGTTGATGTTAAAAGGGAAAGGAAAGTATTGCTTGAAGATTACTGATAGGTGGATTTTAGAGGAAATTATGTGCTTGCCGCTTATTGGCACTAGGTGGCATCGAGCCTTGAAAACTTCATAACACGGACAATAAGTGTGAAGGAAAAAGAGGAGTAGATATCTACTCCTCTTTTCTATTTGCGTTCTATTCGATTTAGCTGACCCAACAAGATTCTCTCCAGGTTCTTTGCCCGATGTAATAAGGACTCTCCTGAATCGCTTCCTGATTGTAATCCTCATGTTGTTGTAGCCATTCTTCACCAAGTTTGAATAATTCCTCAATATTCGTTTCAGACCTTGCTTCCAATGTGCAAAGACCGGTTGTTCCCCGCTCATACATCTGTAGCGTATAGAATCCAAACTGTCTGCTTACATAGACATATACCTTGTTGTTGACTTTTTGATAGACATTGAAGGTCGGTGTGAAAAACCATCCTTCTCGCACTGACTGACCGAAGTGGAACATAAAATGTTCTCCTCTCGCATTTTTCATTATTCTATCATATTCGAATAGCAAATATGAAAAGAGTCCCAAATTGGGACTCTTTACTTACATCGCATTAAAATCTTCTTCGCTCAAAATAGTCACTCCTAAATCAAGTGCCTTTTTGTGTTTAGATGTGCCATTGGCGTCGTCTCCCATTAAAAGATAGGTTGTCTTTTTGCTGACAGACCCACTTACCTTTCCTCCACGAGCTTCGATGAGTGATTTAAATTCATCACGTGATTTGCTCAAAGCTCCAGTGATGACAAATGTTTTCCCTTCCAAACTCGACCCTGCAACGACTGCAGAATCATTCTTCTGAGGCATTTCCATTTTCACACCTAAATCAAGCATATCCTGAATCAACTCACGATTTTGCTGATTGTCGAGGAAGTCCACAAGAGACATCGACATGGTTTCACCAAAGTCCTCAATGGACAAGAGCTGTTCTTTAAAGTCCGGTTGAAGGGATACTTCAAGCAATTTCTCCATTGAGCCATATTTAACCGCAACATCCTTTGAAGCGGACTGACCAATGAGACGGATACTCAATCCATAGAGTGCCTTTTCAAACGGCATCTCTTTTGATTCCTCAATCCCTTTCAGCATCTTTTCAATCTTTTTCTCGCCAAATCCTTCGATACCGACAAACTGGTCTCGTTTTTCATGGAGACGATAGATATCTGCAAATGACTCAATCAGATTTCGCTCTAAGAGCATTTCAACCGTTTTATCTCCCAAACCATCAATGTTCATCGCTTTACGACTGACATAATGAGAGAGCTTTCCGGCAAGTTGTGGCTTACACGTTGCCCCCGTACAGTAGACGTTTTCACCAATTCGTTCAGTCGGTGATGAGCAAGAAGGACAAATGGTTGGCATTTCCACTTCTTTTTCTGCTCCAGTCCGTTCTGAGTGAATCGATTTTACGACCTGTGGGATAACATCATTCGCACGTGCGACCATAATTTTATCTCCGATACGAATGTCCTTTGTGACAATGTTTGAGAAATTATGAAGCGTTGCACGTGTAATGTTTACGCCACCGATATTTACTTTATCAAACTCTGCTACCGGCGTGATTTGTCCACTTTTCCCAACCTGGAATACAACATCCGTCAAAGTCGTTGTCGCATCCAAAGATTCAAATTTGAAGGCACAAGACCATTTTGGGAACTTCGACGTATAGCCCAGCTCTTCACGTAGAGCAATATCATCAAACTTGATAACCAATCCATCAATCATATACGGAATGGTTGGTCGAACCTTCTCGCCATATGTGAGACAGTATTCAATCAACTCTTCCACTTCATCCGCTTCAAACACTTTGTACGGAACAACATGGTAGCCTTGCTCCTGCATGAATTCCAACCGCTCGACATCGGTCTTGAACGATTCACCTTCGGCTTTTTCAAGTTCGAATGCAATTCCTAACAATTTTCTTTCTGCGGCAATCGACGAATCCAATTGACGGACAGTACCTGATGCCAAATTGCGTGGGTTTGAATATTTTCCGTCCACATTGATTCGCTCAAACTCATCAAATGGAATAATCGCTTCCATTCGAACACTTAGTGGGTTTTTAAAAGGAATAGACGATGGAATATTATCAAACGTCTTCACCGTGTGGGAGACGTCCTCACCAATATACCCATCTCCACGAGTCACAGCTTGAGCCATTTTCCCGTCATTCCGCCCTTCTACAATCGTAAGACCGTCGAGTTTCTGCTGGACGATGAAGCGACTTCCTGTCGTATTTTTCGCCAAGAACTTTCGCAATCCTTCTTCATTGTTGACCTTATCTTGTGACAACATCGGGTTGTCATGTTGAACTTTCTTCAATGACGAAACGAGCGTCGTCACGATACGCTGTGTAGGCGAATCCGGTGTCACGAGTTCAGGATGCTGTTCTTCCAAATCAAGTAATTCCTGATAGAGAGCATCGTATTCACTATCTGTAATAATAGGTTGATTTTGCTCATAAAGTTCATCGTGTTTCTTGATTTCCTGTTGTAAAAATTCTAGCCTTTCAATTGATGGAGTCGTTGAATTCATTGTGATTCCCCCTTTTGTATTGTACCTCTCTATTATATGTAATTTTTACACTTTAGTCAAAATTAAAATACAATATTGTTAAGATTACCCAGTTGTAAAATAGCCTTATTTAGCATACCATATACCGTTAAACTAAAAAATGGTGTGAATTGTCACCCGTTTATTTCAAAGGAGGATTTCGCAATGAAATCAGTAGATGAATTGGTCAAAGAATATCGTGAAATGACAGATGTGAACAAGGAAGACTATGTAACGACGAAAAAACTACAGGATAATCATGTAGAAGATGAAGACAAATCCGTAAAGTGGAACAAGGAATTTGTGAAGAAGAATAATGAACTACATCTTGCTCAGAACAAAGCATATCGCTCGGCTCAGTCGGATAAACGGGAACGTTTTGAAAAAGAGTTGATTGCATCATTTGCTGACGATGAAGGATTGAGCATTGAAGAAGCTAACATTATTTTTGGTTACGCTTGGCAACAAAGTCATAGCTCAGGCTATTATGAGGTAATGGGAACCGCTTCTGAGGTTGCATATGTCGTCAATCAAATTAAGGAGCTAGATAAAAAATGAGCAACTTAACAGGAACAGTGCTATCTCAGAATCATGTCAACTTATTGGATATGAATGCCATTTATGAGACGACCCCAGATGTTAAATATCGTGGACGTTTGTATGAAGGAAATCTATATCATTGCTGTAACTGGACATTCAATATTGTTCAAGATGCAGAAGGAAACTACTTCATGGTCGATACGTATTGGTCATCTGGTGACAGCCTTCGGATTATGGTGACAGATGAAAACTTCCACGAGTTCCGAAAGATTTTCAATAAAAATGAAGTCAAAGAAATTCGTGGACATGAACAGAAATACTATCATTATGATGAAGTTTACCGTGTTGCATTGAACAGCGGAGGAATTAGAAATAAGAAACTTTTCATCAACAAGAACACATCTCGAAACAAGGATATCGTGTTGGAATTGATGGACGAAAAAATTCAACATCTACAAAGTGAACTTGAATACGCAAAAAAAGATAAAGAACGTTTGTTAAACGATGAAATCAACATTGATTACATCTCCATTTAACAACAAAGGCATAGTCTATGACTATGCTTTTTCTTTTTCCTGTGCTAAACCTATCATGTCACTCGCTTGCTTTTTGCTGACCTACCTGATTATATATGTCGGATTTTATTTATTGTGTCATTTCTCTGTCATTAAAAGATATATTATAGCATTACGTTATATTTTTTGACATTATTTTAGTTTCCGTTATATATCCTGCCATAGATACGTTGAAAAATGAATTTCTAGTTCTGTATATGACAAAAAAAAGAGAGGTTCCCCTCTCTTAGTTGTTGGTTACCCGGATATCAACCGGCACATCTTTATTTACCCAGTCTGCTGGCGTAACCAGTTCAATCTCGGGTGTTTTTTTATCAATGTTTTTCACGACTACACTTGCGTACCCTATTTGACCATCCACATCTTTGGATATGAAGGTATACATGCCATTATTTTTTACCGTAAACGTAAAGTTCAAAAGAGATGTTGAATTTCCGTTAGGTAGTTCCGTTGAGACAATCCCACGGTTCTTTAATGAGTATACTGACAAGTGTAAAACGACATCATTTTTCGTCCATTTTTCATCATACTGAATATCTATCTGTGGTTTTGAAAGCATGAAGAAGTTATCTATGGTGAAATCTTTGGTTCCAGAGTAAACTCCACCATCATTTGTTCGAAATGTAAATGTCTCATTCTTTGTAATCGGAAGTCTAAATGTTTTTGTCGTTCGAGTATCACCGGTTTCTGCTCTTGTAGTAATCGGAGACGTCGAGTAATGACCATCAACCGTTACCACGACTTCTAGCTTGTCACGAGATATTGAAATCGTAGGCTCTTCGACTTTTACAGGAACTCTTGAAATATTTCCAGCCCTGTCTTCCACTTCAAATTCAAAGTTTCCAAATTCAGTTGTAGACCAGGATGCATCGACATTCGATATCTTGTTTCCATTCGGTAAGGTAATATGTTTTATTCCAGAAGAATTATCACTCGCTTTTAAATTGACATTTAATCCATCTATCGGGGAACTCCCGTCAAACGTTACGACTGCGGTAGGCTCTACCTTGTCAATGTTGTTGACTAGATAACTCAATTGTCGAACATTCCCAGCATAGTCTTCAACCTTATATTCATAGGTTCCATTAGTGGACACGATGTAACGATAACCACTAGAAGTTGTATAGGGCATCCAGGTTCCGTTCGGCAATTGAATTCGACGGACACCTGATTCAGAATCTAAAAGATTGTTCAATTCAAGTCCATAAGAGAGATTTGTCCAATCCGTTCTATCTGCTACAACACTACCGGTTGGAAGTGTTTTGTCGATATTTGAAACATCGGCAGTGTAAAGGTTCGTATTTTCCACATTATCCGTCACCTTGAACGAATAATTTCCATTTGTAGACACCGTATAAGATGCAGATTGCGTTGTCACGATGTTTCCGTTCGGCAAGGTAATATGTTTCATCCCCGCTTTTCCGATATCATGAACAGAATCTAATTTTATGGTAACGCTATCATTTGTCCAGGAGGTTGGAGAATAGCTCAGTGTCCCAACCGGGGCTGTCTCATCTAGCTCATAATCCAACGTTACGTTATATCCGTAATACGTATTCGTTCCGCCCTGATAGACGGTACCGCTATAATTTTGACCGTATATTCTCGTATCGCTCTCTGGGCGATAGACCGTCCCTTGATAAGCATATGTCCGAGTATCCGTTGCTGGCTTTGTAATAGTTCCACCATAATACCAGGTACGAGACCAGTCAAAACGATAATGACCATTCCCACTCGGATACGAATTATTCGACCAATAATTATAGTCTTGATACGGAATATTGCCAGAATATCCTCCCGATGAATAATAAATGGTTGAAGGATGAGATGGTTTTGGTTCACAGTGCATCCAATCCGAACCCATTCTTGTATCGCAATATCCTGATTGTGTTTTTCCCACAATCATTGAAACAGTCTTGGTATCCGCCGGAGTATAACTTCCACCTGATACATACTGTGATAAATATCCTGAATAGCCACCGCTATTATAGTAGGAACTCGATTGATTCGTCACCCATTTGGAATCCGCTGACGTATAGCTCCCAGAATATACATAAGAACTTCCATTCTTGTAAAGTGTTCCTGAGTACCCCCCGCTATTATAAGAGACAGAATTCGAAAATGAGTTTGAACCACTTGTCCTTGTTACATTTTCTGTTTTACTGTACATGTATGGGTCATAATGGCTTCCGGTACTCGCACCTCCACTCACCGTGACTAAAACATCTCCCCCTGTTTGACTGAAAGTAACACTCCCTGTATTCGCCGAAGCCTTTGTCACAACGGCTTTCTCTGGCAACGAAAAGCTTTTCGTTTGAGTCCGTGATGTTGAATCTGAAAATACGACATTTTTTGAGCCGATTTCCCCCGTTTCTCCTTGAACAGGAATGCTCAAGCTCAACACAATCGCTAATGATAAATAAACACTTTTAACACTCGTCTTCATAAGTTTTCCACCTTCTTCCTTTTCCTCTACTATATTGTCTGAATTATCGAAACATAATTTTTATGACTATAGTCAAAAAATATGTTGACAATAAAAAATAAACTCTTTATAGTTAAAGTATGATAACCACATGGTCTTTAGAGGCGTGCGGAAATAAAACTTAAAGGAGATGGTCATATGTACCAAAAATCATTTTTCTACAACGAACTTAAAAAACGAGGAATCAATAAGCATCCGGAAACTCAGCGTAACTTGAAGCACTCGAAAACTTCTGAACTCTCTCGCATCTACCACCTTGTGTTGGAAAAAGAAGAAAAAGCAAAAGCGTAAAAGGGTAGTCTTTCGAGACTATCTTTTTTAAAAGTCGAATCGTGTGAAATTATGAATCTACTGTGAAGTGAATATCATAATTGCAAGTAAGACAAGAGGTGTTAATACTATCTAACGGAATTTAAGGGAGGAACTTAATGATGAACAAAAAGAAAATGCTCGGAACAATTGGTGCGGTTGCGTTGACGTTAGGAACGGCTGGATGTGGAACAGCGGACAACAAAGTCGTGGAGAATCCATCTAATTCTGAGTTTGCTGAGATGCAAAAGGAATGTGATGAGCTGGAGCTTGTTTCTGGAAACCCTTACAGTGGTGGAGAGGACGAGGTCTGGTACTGCGATGACGATGACAATGACGGCGGTTCGCATGTGAGTGGCATGTTCTTCTATCCTTTATATGGAGGATATTACAATGCTGACACCATGAAGTCGAAGCACAATGTGGATGTATCGAAATATAAAGCGGGAACTTCTACAACGAAGGTTTCTGCTAACCAGTACAATAAAGCGGCAAAAGTAAAACTTCCGTCGTATAAAGGTTCTAGTTCGTCTGTGAAGAACAGTTCGGTTAAGAGCAACTCATCAGGCAAGACAAGCTCTGGTGGGAAAGTAAGCTCTGGTTCTTCTAAAGGTTTCGGTTCGTCTGGTATGAGTAGCGGTGGTTAATCCAACCACCCTACTTTTCTTTCTCAATTAAGTACATCATTCAAAAACATATGCCAAATTAGGCATTTTACTTCAAAGGAGCGATTTATTATGCAAACAACGGAAAATACAATGTATCAAATGGAACGAGAATCATTCTATCAAGGTATTCCTAACTATTGGGCTGACCTTGACAATACAGAATATTCTACGTATAACGTGTATAACCTGACGCAAACGCAAAAGGAAAATATGCACACAGCAGTTCGTGAAATCACACCTGCACTCAAGCAAACGATTGAATTGCTACGCAATGTTCCAGATGAAACATTGGTTGAAATGGGATACCCTGAAGCAACAATTCCTTACCTTCGCTTAAAGCGTAACACAATGGACAATACGATTGGTCGATTTGATATGATGCTTGATGGTGACACACCGAAAATCATCGAATTTAATGCGGATACACCAACGTTCATCAAAGAACTGTTCCACGTGTCAGGTAAGCTTTGTGCACACAAGGGAGAAAACGACATCAATGCAGGAGAAGAAGAAGCTCTTCGCCAGTATATGATGAAGGCGATTCGGTCAGCTATCAAAGATAGTGGAAAAGAACGCCCTTACGTTCTCTATGTGGCTCATGGTGCGTCAAAAGAAGATTACCTCACGATTCAATACCTTGCAGGTCTTGTGGGTGCTCCTTTTGCACCACTTGAAGAGCTGGAAATTATTCCGGGTGATGGACTTTATCATAACGGTCATCGTGTTGATATCCTTTACCGTCAGACCTGGGCTGTCGAAATCATTATCCAGGATGTTGATGGAAATGGAGTGAAAATTGGAGAAGAACTATTGAAGCTCGTTGAAGAGTCAAAGCTAGAGGTCATCAACCCTCCCGCTTCCTTCATTCTTCAAAACAAAATGCTTCTCGCTCTCATGTACCACCTCGCAGAAGAAGAGAATCCAATCTATACAGCTGAAATGGTGAAAGCGATTCAGACCTATCTTCCAAAGAGTGCTTTCTATCAGGAAGATTTAGGGGAAGTTACTTCATTTGTCGAGAAACCGATTTTTGGACGTGAAGGCAATAGTGTTTCCATTCTAACGGCAACGGATACAATCAAGGCACAAGAGCAGGACTTTGCTTCTCAGCCCAAACTGTATCAAGAGTTTATTGCACCAACCATGACTGTCATTGACAGCAATAACGGACAACAGGCAGGCAATCTCGTGTTCGGTGTCTTCTGTCTAGGACTTGAGCGTCCAAGTGCCATTGGTGCTCGATTTACAGAAGGTTCAGGTATCACAGGAAACAATGCGATGTTTGTTGCCATTTCTGCAAAATAAGAAAGATGTCCTTCGGGGCATCTTTTTTTGTACATAAAAAAGAGAGGATTTCTCCTCTCTTTCGTTAAGCCGCTAACTTATCTAATAAATCGGTATAACGGTCGTTCACACGGAATGTTTTGATTCCACGCTCTAATGCAAGCATATCTCCAATGAAACAATGGAACTCACTCGCACGAGTTAAACCAGTATAGATGATGTTGTTATCAAGCATACGGGTATGTGCACGAGAAATTGGTTGAATGACGGCTCTCCACTGACTCCCTTGTGATTTGTGAATCGTAAGGGCATAGGCGTGGTCAAGCATGTCAATATCTTCTTTTGTATCGTAGAAGACGTAACAATCTTCGTATTTCACAATAATCCGTTCAAAGGTCTTATTCTTTCCGGCTTCCTTGTCATACTCTGTATGATTGATGATGTGTGAAATGGTTCCACATTCTCCGTTTGTAATTCCTTTTTCACGAATTGAACGGAATGTATTTCCATCTTTCCGATAGAGAGTACGTTCAATATCGTTTTGGATATGAATGACTTTATCACCCACACGGTAAAAAATGTCTTCTTCACCATCTGGCAATTGAGCATTCTTCACCTTAGACTGTTTTCCATTCGGATTAAATTCCTGTTGGAAGATACGGTTCAAGTTGTAGATGCCCAGTTTGCCTTTACGTTGAGGCGTCAGGATTTGAATTTCATCTGCCGTCATCCCTTTTTCAATTAGACGACGATAGCTTTGAATTGTTGTGGTGAGAATGTCTTCATCACTAGAACGAGCGATGACAAACGAGTCGTTAGTTGGCTGTGATAAAACCATTTGCCCAGCAATGATTCGGTTGGCGTTTTCAATAATCCCACTTTCAGCACCTTGACGTTTGACGACATCGAGTGTTACAACATCCACCATTCCGCTTCCAATTAAATCAAGCAAAACGTTGCCCGCTCCAACACTTGGAAGTTGTTTGGTATCACCCAAGAAGATAACCTTTGCTCCATCCGCAATAGCGAGTAACAAATCTTTAGCAAGCTCGGTATCAAGCATAGACGACTCGTCTACGACAATAATACTCTCTTCAAGAGGATTCTCCTCATTTCGAGTAAATCCTTCTTCTGGGGAAAACTCTAGTCCACGGTGAATCGTGATACACGGGAGACCAGTTGCCTTCGATGCAACCTTACTTGCCTTTCCAGTTGGTGCCATAATTTTCACTGCGTATTTAACTTGGTTTGCACGATATACGGATTGCAAAATAGAAAGGATGACTTTCAATGTAAATGTTTTTCCGCAACCGGCTGAACCGCTTAAAATATAAAATCCACCTTTTCGAGAAGAAAACGTCACGACGGCTTCCCGTTGTTTTTCCTCCAAATGAATCCCTGTAGCGTTTAGATAATCCTCAAGGATAGAGACAACTTCTTTTTCATTGGTTTTTGACCATTTCTTTGAAGCCGCTAAACGTTTTGTTTCATCAACAATGTGATATTCCCACGTGTGGTAGTGTGTCAGGAACACCTTGTCCGATTCGATGACGAGCTCTCCTTCTAACACTAAATCTTGAATAGCTCGTTCCACTTTTTCTTCTTCCATGACTTGATAAGCGGTACAGAGAATTTCTTGTACTCGTTTCATAATCTCTGTTTTCGGAAGATACGTGTTCCCCTCAAACGTGGATTGCTGAAGCGTGTAGAAAACTCCTGCACGGATTCGCTTGTCGTCATCAAATGCAATCCCATTATTCCGGGCAATCGTGTCGCAACGTTTAAATCCATAACCACGAACGTCTTGGATTAACCGGTATGGATTATCCTCTAACACATTTCTGACTTCACCTCCATATGTTTTCTGGAGCGTATCGACTTGTGCAGGTGTCAATCCCAATCCGAAAAGAAAAAGCATTAACTCTTCTTCGTGAGCCTTCTCTTTCAATTGTTTTGACCATTTTAATGCTGTTGCCTTTCCAATTCCATTCATGCGTCTTGCGACCAATTCCGGGTTGTTTGTCAATACATCTAACGTATCTTCCTTAAAGGTGTCGTAAATTTTCTCCGCACGCTTCTTCAGACCATTTAACGTCTGTAGATAGTAGATAATAGCACGACGACCTTCTGCTTTCGCAATTCGAATCTCATTTACCTTCATCTGAATCTCTCCACGATACGTCATGACATCTGCGTCTACCTCATACGTATTCCCTAGTGTCAATGAGCCCGGAAATGTCCCTTTCATGACATACATGGTTCCGCTAGTCAGCTCTACGTTGTAGATGCCAAACCCTGTTTCTTCTTTGAAATAGAGTTCGCTAACAGGAACCAGCTTACGAGTCACTCTTTCTCCTTCAGTTAACAAATCAATACGTTTTAAATCAAACATCCTAATTCCTCCTTTAAAATAAAGTGTCCAGGTTATTTATGCGGACACACCTTTTTGTTGGTAATACCGTATTCTACGGAATCCAACCGTGCACCATAACCTGGACGTATTGTTTTATTGATGTTTTCGTTCTTTCAGATATAGGACAAGGCTTGCGATAAGCAATGAAGGGAATAAAATTCCGGCTTGTTGATTGTATTCCAACTGCGATTGTTCAAAAGACTGGTTCTCATGACGTTTATTAACATCAGGCTCCTTCACTTTTTCTTCTCGCTTGCTTCGAAGATATCTCAATTGCATCGGAACCAAACAAATATTCACAATCAAATAAATACTAACCAATACACCAACGATTAAAAATCCACTATCCACAGGCTTCACCCTCTCGTTTTTGACTATTGTCTTAAATTAATTATACAATATGACTATATGCTATGCAATGAATAGCGTTGTCTACAACATGAATTGAAATTTGAAAGGGGCTGTTTATATGGAAAAGAAAAAAGTACACATCTCGTTTGGAGCACTTCCGGATGTTGAAGATAAGAATGAGGTGGATGATATCGGGACACTCGCTGAAACTCATACTGAGGAATCGGCAGTAGAAGAACTGGAATCAAAGGTAACAAATTCTCAAGAAACCTTTAATGAAGTGAAGGAAAATGAGGAGAAACACACTGGAGAAGAAGCGTATGCCTTTGCATTAGACCGTCTGTTTGAGCAATATCAGTCATTTCAAGAGGGGATGCAGGGACTTACTAAAATGGTGAACCAGCCCGCTCTCATGAAGTTAAAGCTAATCGCATTGATTGAAACCTTCAAAAAGGAAATCAAACATTTTAGAAATACAGAATTCGAGGTAGGTGACGTATACCGTGAGGGTCATCAACATATTGAAGACGCTCTTGAAAAATACGATGTATTTCTGGTTGAATACCCGAAAGTAATTGATAAGAGAGGTGGTTTTAAATCCTTGAAGAAAGTTAAGGACTTAGGAACCTTGAGTGGTCGTGCTGACCAGGATATGAAAGCGGCATTCCGCTCCTTTGCAGAAGCTGTAGGGGTTGAAACGGACGGTGAGGAAGAATGAAGAAACATCCGGAATATGCTTACCTTGACTTGATGAAACACCTGCTTGACCATGGTATTCAAAAAGGAGACCGCACCGGAACAGGGACGCTGAGTACGTTTGGTTATCAAATGCGATTTAACCTGCAGGAAGGTTTTCCGCTACTCACTACAAAACGAGTACCGATGAAACTGATTGCCTCTGAACTATTGTGGTTTTTAAAAGGAGATACGAAACTTCGGTATCTGCTTGAGAACAATAACCATATTTGGGACGAATGGGGATTTAAAAAATGGGTAGAGTCTCCCGATTATGACGGCGTGGATATGACGGACTTTGGACGCCGCTCTTTAGTAGACGAAGCATTCAATGAGGAATATCAGCTTGAGCTTAAACACTATCAGGAGCTTGTTTTAACCGACGACGCCTTCTCTGATACGTATGGTGACCTTGGCAATGTATACGGCAAGCAGTGGCGGTTTTGGGAAGGGGCAGACGGTGAAGTCTATGACCAAATTCAATATATCATTGATGAAATCAAACGGAACCCGGATTCTCGCCGTCTTCTCTGTAATGCGTGGAACATTTCAGAACTTCACACCCAAGCCCTGCCCCCATGTCATTACTCATTCCAGTTCTATGTAGTCGATGGAAAACTGAGCTGTCTATTCAATATGCGGTCGAATGACGTGTTCTTAGGTCTTCCTTTCAACATTGCGTCTTATGCACTTCTGACGCACCTTATTGCTCATGAGTGTGGTTTAGAGGTTGGAGAGCTTGTGTACAGCGGAGCTGACGTCCACCTTTACTCAAATCACGTCGAACAAGCACGGAAACAACTGACACGGGAACCTAGAGCGTTTCCTACCATTCGATTGAATCAGGAAAAAACATCTATTTTTGATTTTGAATTAGACGATATCGAATTAATCGGATATGACCCGCACCCAGGGATTAAAGCCCCGGTTGCTGTATAAAGAAAAAAGAGACACATATGTGTCTCTTTTCTTATACCATCGTTTTGTAGAGGATTTCCATATCTTCTGGTTGCAACAGGCTGTCCTTCGTGTTGATGTATGCTCCGACGTTAATCTCACGGGCATAGCCGTAGATTTTCGAAAGGAGGTTCTCGCACATTTCCGGAACATCTGGTGACATCAGATTGTATGAAAGGTCATCCATTTCAACTGTGATTTGTGTAATCATGGCGTTTTTAAACATATCTCGTTGTTTAACACGCTTCACAGCTTCCTTTAATGCCCCGTGTGTCTTTGGTGGGACTTTACGATTCTTTACATAAGAAGCGAAAACCGTATTCACGATTTCGAACGCTTCATTGAGAGCTCCACCCAACACTTCGTGCACCATGCGGATGTTATCATCAATCGCCGTTTCTTTCACTTCTTGTGTCAATTCATCCGTAGGCAAGCTCACATTTTCCATGACTGGAAACGCCTTAAGTGAAGTATGCATGTAGAAAGATTCACGGTAGGTCTTCTTATCAGGAATACGACCAAGGATAGCTTTCTTATACTCTTCCCGTTTGAGTGGATTCAATGACATTAAAGCTTGGTCAAGTGTCATCTCAAACTGATTCAAGATATTGCTCCAATCCGCTAAGATTCGGTCAAGAACCTCATAGTATTCTTTTTGAGCATCCTTGAGCTTATCCTGAAAAACATGATACGTCGATAGTGGCATATACGAATTGTCGTATCCTACGGCAAGACGTGTCTTTGCCATGCGGAGACGAGATTCGACCTTTTTCAACTCCTTCTCATAAGCTACTGGAATAAAGGTCATCGAACCGTTTTTCGCATAATCACTAAAGAACTTTGTTAGGTCTGACTTATTGGCATCAATCCCCAACACTTCTGGCGTTAATTCCATATTTCCACGGATACGCCCAACATGAACACGAACTAAAACACCGGCAGATTGAAGAAATTTATCAAGGTTCTCAAGCGTGACATCTGTACCGTCAGCTCGCAATCCCTCAATTAATTTTTCCGCCTCTTCACGATTGTACTTTAACATAAGCATTCTCCTTTAAAATAAATTGTTTCTTTCAACAAATTCCTATCTATATAAAAGACTTCCCACGGTCTGTGCTAGGGGCTCCCGGTGGTAACGTTCCAACGGGTACAAGCTACAATCAAGAAACGATTCTTGAAATATATGTCAAAAGACATTCCAGTTTTATGTCTTGTCCTTTATCTTATGTCCATTGATTCCAATCTATAATTATTACGAATAAAAATTACAATGTCGTTAACTAGTTAAATCTATTATGTATTATTTTACCTCATCATATACAAACGTGTCCATATTCCTATTTTTGGGCATAAAAAAAGCAGGAGCTTACGGGTCATTTTGTCGTTCCACCCTATCACTCCTGACGCCTTGTCATGACTCTTATAGTATATCGTACTCATCATAAGAATATCACGCTTTCCCATCTCTAGCTCTGCTTTAGCCTTGTTTGAGCATATCGTTCATAAACCCTCTTGCTTCTTCTAAAATATCTCGTCTGTCTTTATGATATTTTTTCGGCAGTTCTAACTCTTCAATAAACTGAAGGTGTTCTTGCAATCTCTTTTCGTTGTATTCTTTCTCAAGCTCTGATTCGCTCGCCTGAACCATCCGAACCCAATACAATGTCATGCGAGAGGCTTGAATGAGGACATCCACCTCGTTTTTTTGAGCCCGCTTTGTCGATTCTTCAAATAGTACACTTGGCTTTATCCGGTCGAGTATCGTGCCATCTACAAACTCAATGTAAATGATAGATAAGTAGAGAATGACTCCCGTTCTGAAAATTTGTTCATATATTGGCAAAAAATCTGATAGCCACGTTGAAATCAACATCACTAGTCCCAATAAATACGCTAGTGTGTGAAGGCTTCTCTTTATCCATGTTCGTTTTTTCGACATTTTACCTCCCCCTTTCTGCCTTATTCTAAAGCGTACTCCATGTGAATATTCGTATTAGAAGCCGTAGAAGGTCTGGGTTACACCCTTTTAGAGAGGTCGCCCTCATAAACTTGAATATTTGACAATAGTCAATATATAATGTACATGTATGCAATACACGAAACTAAAGGAGGTGAGTTGGCATTCGAAGTTTGAATGTCGAACATCATGAAAAATAAAAGGAAGAATTATCATGCGTATGCAGTCTTAGCTGGGATTGGTGTTTCTTTTTGTCTCCCCGCTCTGATGGAACCCGCACATGCGAGCACAACCATTGCCAAGCAAGATAAGAAAGTGAATGAGAAAGAAGCAGAAAGGCTCTTGTACCAAGCTCCAGAAGCTACCCCTTTAACGGTTGAAGGTGAAAAAACGTTAAACGAACATTATGTTGAAAAATACATGCCTGTAGAAGGATGTAGTTTAGTAGAAGAGCTTCCAAAAACATCAGATATTCACTATACCCCACCAAAACCTAAGCCTAAGCCAAAACCGAAGCCGGTAAAAGTAAAACCAGCTAATGTCAAATCGGTTCAGACAGGAACGTTGCTCAAAGAAAAAGATACGACTAAACAGGTAAAACCTAAGGTAGAAGCGAATCCGGCTCCCGTCACGTCTACACCATCCGCTACAGCCCTCTCAATGACCGCCGAAGAACGTTTATGGCTTGAGAGACTAGTAGAAGCGGAATCTGGTGGAGAACCTTATGAGGGACGACTTGCGGTTGCGACCATCATTGCAAACCGTGTAGAGATGCCAGAGTTCCCTGGGACGGTTATGGAAGTTATTACGGCACCGAAACAGTTTTCTCCCTTTATTGATGGGTCAGTTCATAACAAAGTGCCTAGTCCGGAAACCAAGCGAGCAGTAGCAGAAGTCTTTGACAAGGGGATTCGAACATTACCAGCGGACGCCGCCTATTTCTGCACGACTGAAATCGCACCACGAAGTTGGATTGGACAAACTCGTCCGTTTATCACGGCAATCGGAAACCATTCCTTCTATCTAAAATAATGAACAAAAAAGAGACCTTAAAAGGTCTCTTTTATTTATTTACAGGTTGTGATTCGTTTGACTCAATTTCACTAACAACAAGGTCAACAATTTCTTCCATAGCCATTCTGTCTTCATATGGCACATAGTAGAATCGTTCTTTTTCATCATGCGTGAAACGAACAACAATATCTCCCATAGGGAAGACCCCAACCGTCATATTCGTTGCTTCTTGAATTTGCAAAACCGATTTTACATAGATTTGCATTAAGGCAGTTAAAAACTCACGGTCTTCATTCATTCTTCTTGCCCATTTTAATGCACTGGCACTTTGGAATACGTGAGCGTAAAAGAAGTAATGATAGGCTCCCATGACAAACGGGATAACAAGGTAGAGATAAGCTGATTCCGTGTACACCATGTATCCGGCAAGCACAACACCTAATAGTTGTGTCAACACAAGATAATAGCGTGTGTCTCGAACAAATCGAGCAAACGTCTTTTCTAGGTGATACCCTTTGATGCGTTTATCTGTCACTAAATTGGACTCTAATTCACTTACGCTAAAATGGTATCCTCGCAATTCATAGGCTTCGACCTCTCCGTTTTGTTGAAAGAAGTGTACTCCCTCTGCTGTTGTATGCGGAATGACTGGTTTTAATCCGATGCGATTATTTAAGGACATCGCTGTATAAATCAGCCCATCACGTGCCTTCTCAAATCGTTCGAATAATAGAATACTAAACAAATATGGTGCGGTAAGGGCTACAGCAATCATCCATACTTGTTGATACTGGACACCCCAATATAGCATTCCCATCATCCCCGCAGTTGTTGTCAATCGTTGAATCCATTTCATCAGACATCACACTCCTTCAAACTTTTCTCCATTATATGTTTAAATATTGACAATAGTCAAAATAATAAGGTTGAGAAAGGACGTTAGCAAACGCCAACGCCCTCCTTGTTCTTATGCAGTTGGCGGAAGATAGGATTCAATCTCTGCTAAAAGAGATTCAATTTCCTTGTCCATCTTGGCAATTTCATCTTCCGCTTTCTTCGGGTCAATCCCCATTGCTTTAATTTCATTTTCTACATGTGTATATTGTTTTCGAAGTGTATTCAATTCGGTCTCGGATTGAATCTTTTTCGTCTCCGCTTGTTTTAACTTCTTTGACATCTGCTCTACTTTTTCGTTTAATGCTTCATTGCCGTGTACGTGTTTCATTTTATTTCCCCCTTATATTACCCGACTTGAACCGCCAGGACTTCATCAATTCGCTTTTCATCAATCTTGCTTCGACAGACTGGACATGAACCGACCTGTCTTAATAACTTTTTATACTCAGTTGCAATAGAACGAAGTGCTTCTTCTGCCCGTTTATCCTCCACGACTGCCTTCTTACCTTCTTCACGAATAAGGACAAGCTCTGATGTTTTTTCAGCTAAGCGGAAACGGTCAGTCGCTAACAGTCGAAGTTCTCGTAGTTTTCCTTCTGCTTTTTCCAGGTCTTTTACTTGTTCCATGACCTGTTCGAGCTTATCAACTTTCTCTTTCAATTGAACACGCTCTTGTTCCATTTTTGCATAGGTGTCGAACTGTGTTTGCAAAAGATTTCGCTTCGCTTTCACTTCTTCTGTTCGCTCCAGCAATTGTCGTGCTTTTTCAACACCTGACAGTTTTTCAAGATGACTTTTCGCAATATGAGCTTCTTGCTTCATCTTGTCCAAGCGATTTAAGCGTTCTTGTAACAGATTTCGTTTCTGAGAATGTGCTACAATTTCATCCATTCGCTTTAGAGCATCCTCTATTTTAGCGAGTTGTGATATTTCATGCTCTTTTTTGTCAATTGAACCTTTAATATGACATAATTCGTTATATTTATTCTCGATTGATTCTTTTTTAGCCTTTAATTCTTTTAAATTTGCCATTTTATCTTCTAAAATAGCAAGGTTCTTTTTCGTGTCTTCCAAATGTTCATATTGCGTCATTTTGCTTTCCGTTTCCTTCAATTGAAGCGACTTTTCTTTTTCGGATTGATTGAGTTTCTTCGTTTCCGCTTCCAAGTCTTTCAATACTGCATCCACAAAATGCGTCTGGTAGACCGAACCTATCACCTTTGCACGCATGGATGGAGTGAATCCTCCACCGATAAAGAACCAACCATCGCCTTGTCGTTGAAAATTAAGCGGGATATCCTTATCTGTATCAATGTCAAGTTTCGTAAACCCTAATAACTCCTGAATCAATTCAAGGCTTTTGGTGTTGTACTCTTCCACTTGAGCGGTTAACGGATTGTATACTTCATATCCATTTTTGCCGGACTTTTTCTTTTCGACGACACGGCTGATGATATAACCGTTAGACAAATAAAGGCTAACTTTCGCATAATCTTTTCCGTGGTGAATCAGTCGGCGAGGATTCCTGCCTGCATTTTCATAAACCCAGTCAAACGCTGACATAATTGAAGACTTACCTGCACCCGATTCGCCAATAAATACATTCAACCCCTTCGACAGGTTGAACTCGGAATGAACATGAGATTTAAAGTTTTCAAGTACGACTTTTTCAATCGTATAATCGACAGAGGTTGTCGTTGTCTTCTGAATGGCGTCCATTTTTTCAGAAACCAATTCAATTGCTTCATCACGGAGAGCTTCGTCAATGTGTTTGTTGTCGGCAATATCCTTGATAATATCCTTGATGTTCGCCCCACCCGAAAGCTGTGCTTTGTTCACGATGGATTTGATTTCTTCCATTTGAGCATTTCGTGCATCTCGTTCTTCTACTTTTTCACGAGATAGAACATCCTCACCTAATTGTGCTGATTTCAAGTAAATGCTTTTTACGGTCAACCCTTTTTCTTTCGTCGCTTCAATCAACAACACTTTTGGGCGACGCTTCATTTCTTTCTTGTCATTCTTCATACGAACCGGTGAGCCTGGGTTGACGAAAAGTTTGCCATCCACTTCGGTTAACGGGAATCCAATATGGTCATGACCTGAAATGGTCAGGTCGGCTTTTGTTTTTTTTGCGATTTTATCCAACACTGTATGTGGGAACATGTCACCCATGTCTTTATTCGTCAAAAAACCGTGTACGATGTGAATATGGATGTCTCCTGCTTTTTCTTCAATGATGTAATCGTCAAGTCTAGAATCATCATCCATACCGATATCGTAACTCGTTGCGGTAATAGCAACAGTCAAACCGTCATCATCTGTGAAGATAAATGGCTTTTCTTTCGTTGGGAAGTGCATAAATCCGATTTTCTCCAAAAACGATAACGTTGTCTTTGGATAACTCTTCAAAGATTCCCCGAACAATTCATGGTTTCCAACTGCTCCTAGAATCGGCGTCCATGATTCTAACTTTTTCGCTACCTCGTCTACCGACAACTGTCCAAGCATCATTTCCCCAAGTGTTTCAAACATATCTACCGTGCTCCAACGTTTTACAAGGTCTCCGATAAATTCATAAGAGTTCTTTGGTTTATGAAGAAAATCTCCCGGTTGGAGAAATGCTTTTACTTGATGCTTCTTTCCCAATGCTTTAATTTCTTCGGTTTTCGCATTTACACTAGCGTGGTAGTCGTCTGTCCGGTTCTCTGGAACGTCAGGTCGCTCGTGTTTATCACCGAAATATAAGAATTTCATCGTATCACCCTTTCGTTCAATCTCTTGTAATTAGTATACCAAATTATTATTATATTGTCCATTTATTAATTATACTTTTGTCAAAATTAAGAAGCGTCAATCGTTGTAGTGCTCAGCATCTGACAACGTTTCAATAAAATGAATTAGGGAATAAACTAGAAACGGATAAGTGATTGAACACCTTATTTATTGACAATAGTCAAAAGTTGAACTATGATAAGAGCATAGAAAGAGAAAGGGGATGATTCTTTATGAATCTAGTCATTACTGGCAAACAACTCGAATTAACAGATGCCATGAAACACATGGTGGAGGAAGAACTCGCATTTTTAACGGAGGTGCTTCCAGAAGATAAACCGGTGACGGTCACTATCGAGGCAAACCCTACACACAAGGCAAGTGTCCTATTTTACCACAATGGAGACGTTGTGCGATTGGAACAGAATGGTCGAGACATTTACGTCCTCTTCCCTCAGCTTGCTAAACGACTGAAGAAACACCTTCGAGGCATTGAGAAACTTAGTCGTGCATTCAAGAAGGAAACCCTACAGGACAAAACACCGATGTCTCAAGAAGTAGAAGACATCGAGGTTTCGGCAGAGGTAACAAAGCGAAAACGTTTTGAGATGAAACCGATGTCCGAAAAAGAAGCTGTCCTTCAGATGAAAATGCTGGGACACGAACAATTTATCTTCGCCAATGCAGATATGCAGAATACCATCTGTTTGCTCTACACACGTAAAGATGGTGATTTCGGAGTCATTGAAACAACCTATTAATTGATGGAAGGTGGGAATTTCTCACCTTCTTTTTTGTGCACATCACGAACCGAATGATAATAAACCAGTTAAAAAACACCCTCCATCTAGGAAGGTGTTTTCTTATTACAAGATATCGTTGTCTTCATTGAAGAAAATATCGGGTTGTCCGATGGTCGTTCCGCCACGAGTATGTGTCGTTTCGTCCGCAACCGGAGCATTTACCTTCTTAGGCGATTCCTCATCGACATCAAAGTAAATCTCGTCAGTTTCTTGACGTTTTGGCTTTGGTGTCGGAGGTGTCACAGGAGGTTGGAAGACCTCATATTCTTCACCTGAGAGCGGGTCTGGAACCGTCATATGTTCATCTTCAAACGATACGGCTGGTGCTGGAGTCGTTGGTTCTGGAGCTTTCAGTCCTGACATTTGTAGCATTTTCTCTCGTTTCACGAGTTGTGCCTCATTGTATTCCGCTACCATGTTGTCAAGCAATTCATTGAGTTCCCGTGGGATATACTCAATTTCACTTACACCAGGAGCTTGTACACTGTTGTTTTTCATTAACGCATACGTGATTTGACCGAATGGACGGAAATGAATTTCTGTAGCAGAGAAACGAGATTTACGTTCTGTTACTTCACGGCTTGTTTCTGTCTTCGCTCCACCATCATGGAAAAAGCTGAACTTCTTACGGGAAATTCCTTTGTCCACACGTGTTTCCTCAATTTCACCAAAGTATTTTTCAAAATACTGGTCATCTGCTTGAGAACCACCAGGATAAACAACAACATTACGACAGTTCGTAGATACAACTTCTAGGAAATCTTTCCCTGACTGACCACCACGACCGATAAGGGCACGAGATTGCGTTGCCAAGTGGGATGCCACACGATACGAACGACCTTGTGTCAGCATGTCTTCAAATCCTGGGTTAGCATAAACCTGGAATTCGTCAATATAGAGCATGTTCCCTTTACGTGTGAACTCGTTGCCCGGACGACGGAATACAGCTGATTGTAGCTGAAGGATGATAAAGAAACCAAGGAAACGTCCTAATTCACGAAGCTTTCCTTGTGCAGTCGCAATCGTGATGACCGTCCCGTTTTCAAGTGCCGCATCAAAATCAACATCACTACCACGACCTGGTGGCGGGTTTAACACTTTGCGAAGGTACTCATTGGAAGTAAGTTTTGCAACTTGAGAGCGAATACCAGAACAGTGTTCATACGTTTTCGTTGCGGTACGAGCTCCCTTTGCTCCCGTAAAGTAGTCTTGCATAAACCAAAGAGCGATATCCGAATTTTCTTTTTGAATCGTTTCGTTTGGAGAGCTAATTCGAGAAAACTCCAAAATCATTTTTTCTCCCGCTCCGCCTGTATTATGGATGAGGCTATCTAATTGGAGCATCGTTGCGTCGTTTCCGTAAAGTCGTTTGAGTACTTTAAGGGATTTACGCACGAGGTTTTCGTTCATGTCGAGGAAGAATTGCGGTGAATCGGGGTTTAACATTTTGAAGGTCATCGCCATGTTCTCAATTACATCGCCTTCGTCTCCGTACAGCGGGTTAAAGTACGGGCAATCCGGAAGGATAGGGTTAAAGTATTGTACTTCACGACCATAGTGTTTCGCCATCGCCCAAATTTTTTCAGCGAGGTCACCCTTTGGCTCAATAACGGTAATCCCGATTTCCGGAACTTGCATATCACGGTTAATCATCGGAATGATAGTTTGAGAGGTTTTACCAGACCCCGTAGGTCCTAGCACCAGCATGTGGAGGTATCGGTCTTTTAGAGGTACAATGACAGGCTTCTTGTTGTCAATGCTTTTCCCCATGACAGCATCCCCTGATTTAATTTCTTCTTCTTTTCTTAACAAATCTTCTAGTTTCATATCAAGATAGACATCAAATGCTTCTTTAACTGATTCTTGACGCCAAAACCCGAATGAAGCAATCAACAGAAAGAGGTTCACGAGTAGCATAACCGTCGTAATGGAACTTCTCAGACTATCGTTATCTACCTTGTCCATCCCCACGAAGAAGAAATGGCTCACAATTGCCATAATCCCGATAAGGATGCCCAGTTTCAACAATGAAGCTCCAAATCGTTTTTCTTTGTCGTCTGCATAGTCTTTAAACACGGTAAACGCAAAAATCGTCATAATCAGTGCCAGTACATGAACGACAAAAAGACTTTCTTTCATTAACAGAGAGGTTACATACATGCTTAGTTGAATTCCGAACAACGCAAGCATGACACCAACAATGTTTTTTCCGAGCATTTTCATCGTGTCGGATTTTAAAACATTTTCTACGGATGTTTTCATCTACATCACTCCTTTTAAATAGTTTCCATAACCACACCGTGGTCATTTCCTGCTATCCTACTTGCAAGGAGTTGTCGATATTCATATTCAAATGACGCATTTTGTCCAACAAAAAAAGAGCGGCAACTGCCGCTCTTATTGAGTCGGATTCAAGAACTCATCCCATACTTCTTCAGGGATATTTCCGTCTTCAATTTCTTTCTCAATCTGTTCTTGTTGGTACTCATCATTTGGTTTTAGATATTGCTCTTCAATGTCCTCGAAGAATGAAACTGTCTGGTAATAATGAGTAATACCGTCTGGAACATAGTAGCCATACAATTCAAGCGTACCATTCGTCATTTCCCCAACATAAGCTCTAACTGGAACTCCTGGGTCTTGGTCACGGATAAGCTCAATAACGTGAATCTGATGAAGACCGTCCATCACGTTATACATACTGATAGCCACACCATTGTCTTGGTACGCTTCGTCCGCATCTGCTTCTACACGATTCGTAATCATACGATAGTCTTTAATCTTCCAAGGACCCGGGTTGAGTGGTGTTAACGAATTGACATCTTTATAAAGCGTCCGTCGTGCTTCTTCTGGGAAATAAAGGGGGAGAATTGCCAACATTTCCGGGGTTTTAAATCCGCCAGGCAACAACTTTCTCATTTCTTCCGGAGTTTTATCAACCAACCCTTTGGCGAAGGTTGCGTCAGCATACAAACCTGCAATTTCCAAGTTCTTCCCTTCACTGAAACGATGGGTTGCGATTCGCTTCTCCATCTCTTTTAGAATGTTGTCAACCTCTCCACCCTCTGCTTCAATCAACAACTGCTCTTTAAACGTGTCGGATTGTTCAAGAGGGAATTCTTTCTCTCCATATCCAACTGGAGTAATGAGTTTTGTATATCCCGTTACAATGGTTTGATTTTCCTGTTTTCCATTGTCATTCTTCACATTTTTGCTTGTCGATTGCTCTTTGACTACAGAAGCAGTTTCTTCTGTTTTGGGTTTCGGGTCAAGTACGTCGCTCATAAGAAAAACAGCTGAGCCAATCATTCCTAGACCTAAAACAGCTCCTCCACCAATCAATACCCATTTATCTTTATTCATCAAATCATCTCCTTTTTAGCATGTTATCTTTATTCTATTTAATCTCAATACAGTTCATTAGTCAAACTTATTTGACCTTATAAAAAAGGGAGCAATTGCTCCCTTTAGGTCAATCAAAGACAAACTCAACTTTGTTCGTGTACTTTAGCTTCGCTTTTCCTTTTTTGCCGGACTTCCATGTAAACTCTTTCTCAGCAGTTTCTTTTCCTGCAAGAAGTTGTTTGGCATCTGTTAGCGTGACCTTGGCTCCGCTTACCTGTTTCCAGATAATTGTGTCACAAGTCTTACGATTATTCTCGCAAGCGTAGAATTTCTCTGCCTCTGTGACATTCCCTCCACATTTTGGACATTTCCCGACATGTTTGCCTGATGAAGTGCCGGATGCTTTAGAGGATGAACCTTTGTTGCCATTTCCGAATGTGAGATTTCCCTTTGCCTTATCAAAGACAAGTGTCGCTTCCCATTGTTTCTTCCCATTGTCGAAACTCATTTTCTTTGTTTCTTTTCCGTCCAAAATCTTTTTGAGCTCTGTCTTGGTAAGTTTTGCTCCCCAAACAGTATGTCCCACAATGAAATCACACGTGTTTTTATACTGTTCACAGAGGTAATAGTCTTTCCCGTCCACCACTTTTGAGCCGCACTTCGGACATGCTCCCAAAGAAGGTTTGTCACTTGAGATACGAACCTTGAGATGTTTAATTTTCTCAACGGTTTCCGCAATATACGACCGCATTTCTTTGTCAAAATCGACAGGGTTGTAATTCGCTTTTTCCATCTCAGTCAATTTGCTTTCCCAATGTGCCGTAAGGAGCGGGGAAGCAATGTCAAGGTCACCGATTCCCTCGATGAGGCTGATACCATAATCTGTTGCGTAGAACGATTTCTTCTTACGTTCAATCATGTTCTTCTCAACCAGTTTATCAACGATACTACCTCGTGTCGCAGGCGTCCCGATTCCTTTTGCTTCTTTCATGACTTCTTTTAGTTCATCATCCTCGATGAGGCGGGCGACATTCTCCATGATTCGGTTTAAGCTTTCATCATTGTAACGAGGCGGAGGACTTGTCTTCTTCTCAATGAGACGGGTATTGACAAGGTCTACGACATCGCCTTTCTTAACAGCAGGCAACAACGTATCTTTGCTGTTCGTTGGATAAAGACGCATATATCCAAGGTCTTGAAGCAAACTACCGTTTGTCTTAAACGTGTGACCATTTGCATCGGTCAAAATCGTTGTCTTTTGTGTTTCCATTGGCGGAAGGAAAATCGCTAGGAAACGTTTGGCAACCGTCATGTAGACATTGACCTCATCTTTCGTTAACTTTCCTAAGTCGGGAATCATACCGGTAGGAGTGATAGCGTAGTGGTCAGAAACCTTTTTATCGTTGACATACTTCTTGTTTTTTGCTGTCGTTGAAAGCAATGAAGTGTTGACGATAACCGCATCGGCTTCTGCTTTTAATTCTGGGAGTTGTGTAAGAGGTTTTAACATCTTGTTAAACTCTTTAGCGATAGCTTCTGTTAAATAGGCGGAGTCTGTACGAGGGTAGGAAAGAAGTTTTTTCTCGTAGAGGGATTGAGCCACTGCAAGCGTTTCGGACATTGTGTATCCAAACAAACGGTTACATTCATTTTGAAGGTTTGCGAGGCTGTGAAGCTCTGGAGCGTATTTCGTCTCCTTTTTCTTCGTAACATCAATAATTTTACCTTTCAAACCGAATTGAGGAATCAAGGCTTCTGCTTTCGCTTTATCTAAGAATGAACTATTTCCTTCTTCGTCTAGGTAAATTCCTTTGTATTTCCCGAAATCACCTTCAATTTCCCAGAACGGTTTCGGCACAAAGTTGCGGAGTTCAAGTTCTCGGTCAACAACGATTTTAAGTGTGGGGGTCATTACACGACCTAGAGGGGCGTTCTTCCCAGTTAATAGACCGTAGGCACGTGAAAAGTTCATCCCAATCAGCCAGTCCATTTGAGACCGTTTATAGCTCGCCTCCTTAATCCCGTTTAATACGGCATCATAATCTCGAAGATTTTGAAGAGCACGCAATAGCTCCCCTTCCGTTAAGTCTGAGAACCACAAACGTTTGAACGGGAACTTCACTTTGATTTCATCAAGGAATGCCCATGCGATGAGCTCACCCTCACGACCAGGGTCAGTTGCGACGATACCGAAGTCATATCCGCCTTTTTGAACAATTTCCTTCACTTCTTTATACATCTTGGCTTTATCACGTGTCGGCTTGTAAATAAACGTGTCTGGCATCATCGGAAGATGAGCCATATCCCACTTTTCCCATGCTGGATTGTAATCCGAAGGTTGAACTAACCCCATGACGTGACCTGCGAACGTCGTGAAATCGATATCATAAGGAATGGAGGAACGGTTCCCGTTATAGGTTCTTTGAATTTCGAGCATCAGGCTCGGTTTCTCTGCAATTAAAATGGCTTTTTTACGACTCATTTCAACAACTCCTTTAATTTAAATTTGGGCAGATGCCCATATGAAACAGATGTGTCTATACTATGTTCCACGTTGGGAATCATAAGTGAGTGAGTGTACAAGGGAGAAGAATCAAATCATTTTCATAGCAGAATATGTTCTTATTTTGTCTAAAAATAATGCATTCACTCTTTTAAAGCATTTTGTGCTATTTTTTATTTTTTTGTAACATTTAAAGTCACAAGATGAAATAAAATAACTTGAAATAGAAAATTTAATTCGTTTTAATGAAAATCTTTTTATTAATGGCATATTTTTACACAGAATGGGATAAACATTACGTTACTTCCCCTCTCCTATCAAACCGTATTACATCACTTATACCCTTTCAGTATATCACGAATATACACTTTTGAATATATTTATATAGACTATTGTCAAAAAATAAGACCCTGTTTCAGGGTCTCTTTTTAAGCGGTCTTAAGCTCTAACGTTTCTAATTTTCCTTTTACATTTTGAATCAGCCAGTCATGGTCGTCCTGATTGTGAACAACGTCAAGCTTATCCATGTCAATAATTAACACATCACTCGCTTTATACTCTTCGTTCACCCAGTCATCATACCCTGCCCATAGAAGACGGTAATATTCAACAAGTGATTCATCTTGCTCAAACTCACGACCACGCATATGAAGGCGTTTCATGACGGTGTCAAAGCTTGCTTTCAGATAAATATTCAAATCTGGTGCTTTCTTTGGCATCCCTTTAATTTCCTCCATCATTGAAGCCAGGATTCCCTCATAGATTTGAAGTTCCAAATCGCTGATGCGTCCCAATTTGTGATTGATTTTTGCGAAGTAATAATCCTCGTACAAACTTCTGTCTAAAATCGCCTGACCACACGCTATTGCCTGCTTGATGGCATTGAAACGGGTATAAAGGAAGTGTAATTGCAAGAGGAACGGATATCGGTTCCGCTCCTGCTCTTCCGGTGTTGACGTATAAAACAGCGGTAGAATGGGGTTATCATCTACACTTTCGTAAAACACCTCTAATCCTAACGCCTCCCCTACTGCTTTTGATACACTGCTTTTTCCTACTGAAATCATTCCAGATACAACAATCATCATTTCAACACACTCCTTGTTTTATAGATTTGCCACAATTTTTTCTTTAATCAACGAATGGCGGTCGTTGGTATTGACACGTTTTACGCTTCGGTTTAGCAATGCCTCATCTCCGAAGAAGATTCCGACTTTTTTCGCACGTGTGTAAGCGGTGTAAATCAAGTTCTTATCCAACATCATTTCCTGTGTCGGGTGAATCGGGATAATAACAATAGGAGCCTCACTCCCCTGTGACTTATGAATCGTAATCGCATAAGCGAGTTCCAACTGTTCAATTACCTTATCGGTATATTCGACAAGGTCATCTTTGTCCGGGTATTCAATTTCAATGACCGTTTCCTCTTTGCCTGATGTCCGGCGTACAAAGACACTAGCAATCGTTCCAATATCTCCGTTGAACACATCGAGGTCGTAGTTGTTTTCTGTCTGCATCACACGGTCACCCACACGTAGAATCATTCCATCACTTTTTACAACATCAATATAACTTGTTGGAGGGTTAAACTCGTATTGAATCATGCGGTTCAATTCTTCCACCCCTAAATCTCCCCCACGCATCGCAGAAAGGATTAAGATATCTTCCATCTTGAATCCCTTTTTCATGAAACGACGAATCGACTCCAGAATATCTTGTTGAATTTTCTGGGTATCAAGACGTTGGACAAAATAAGAGTCTCCTTTTGTCGGGTCAAATGTTAACCCATCGACATCTTTTGTTGTTTTTCCCTTAATGATGGCATGGGCATTTGTCACAATTTGTGACTTTGCGGCTTGACGGAAGATTTCGTTTAATTCAACACAAGGAATTTTCTTGCTATTAATGAGGTCACGTAAAACCAACCCCGGTCCTACGGAAGGCAATTGGTTGACATCCCCTACGAAGAGAAGACGTGTTTGAGGAGAAATATTTTGGAGAAGTTTGGAGAATAAATACGCATCAATCATGGAACTTTCATCAATGATGGCAAAATCTTCGGTGATTGGGGTTAATTCTTCTGCGTGCCCGAACCCCTTCATCCCTAATGTCCGGTGAATTGTACCGGCTTTTTTTCCAGAAACCTCTGTCATACGCTTGGACGCTTTTCCAGTTGGAGCGAGTAAGCGAATCCGAGCTTTCGGATTGATTTCTTCAATGCATTTGACGATGGTATTGGTTGTTTGTGTCTTTCCGGTGCCGGGACCGCCGGTTAGGATAGAAAAACGATTTTCTAGTGCCATATACACGGCTTCTCGTTGGCGTGTTGCCAGTTTTAGGTGTTTTCGTTCATAGAAGAAAAGGAAATCATCAATTTCAGACCGTTCGGTAAAGGGATTAACGTGTGTTTCTTTAATCTCAATCAAATTTTTAATAATATGCTCTTCAATATGGTAATAACCAGGGTCGTATAAATACGTTTTCTTATTGAAGACCGATTCATCTGAAATCAAGAAGCGTTCTGTAAGTAGTTCTTGAATTAATTCTTCCACAAGTTCTTTGTCAACAGCATTTCCCTCTTTATAAGGGCTGATTTTATGCAGGAATTCACCAGTTGCAAATTCATTTACAAGCACATCCTTTGGAACGCAGATATCCCCGTAACGTTCCATTCTCCAAATCACATAATATAGAATGGCTTCTCGGTATCGATTCCGGTTTACAGGGTCATGATGCAAAGAAAAGGCAATTTTTTCAGCATCCAAAAAGTTGAGCTGTGGGATAGGGCAGATGATATAAGGATTTGCCTTTACCTTCTTGACACAATCTCGTTTTAACTGATTGTAAATGGGATTAGCGATATCTGATTCCATGGCTAAGCTTTGCAAAAATTCCACAAGTAATTCAAATTCACGATGTCCAGCCAATTTCTCGTGAATACTGAGAGATGTCAGCTCATTAAACCCACATGAGAGAAGGACTCGATGGTCATTCGCAATCTTTGAAATCGCATCGACCCCTAAGGTTTTCACAATATGTTCTGCTCGTTTTTTGCCGACGCCTTTAATCTTTTTCTTGATGAACTCAACCACTTGAGCTTCAACTTGAGGGAGCGAAGAAGTAGGAACACCTTTTAATTTGATGAAGCGACCAAATGTGGAATGAAGTGAAATACTGCCTTCTCCTTCATAAATATCTCCTTCAAATGGTGAAACCATCGTCCCTTGAATCGTCATCTCTTTTGGGAGAGGTTCTCCACTCTTTGTGTTTGAGATGATTCTTGTTTTGACGATGGCAAATTTGGTTTTCGCATCCATATACATGACTTTTTTGATTTCAAATTGAACACGAAACGTCTCATTTTCAGATTTAGACGTTGCGGTTGTTGCACGTACACTCATTGGTCACCACTCCTTTTTCTGTCTGTAAAGGTGACATCTTTGGTTCACCCGTTCATTGTTCTTTTATCTTATCATTGACTATTGTCAAAGACAAGTTATTTTATAGTTAATTTTTGACCATTTTGCTCTATGCGTTGAAGACATATACAGCTTTATTAAATGTGTTTTTATCCATGGAAAAAGACCATTGCGTATCATTTCAATTTTCACGCATTATATAGGTTTATGTTTCGGGAAAGTTGCCTTTGTGCAACTTTTTATCGGAATGTCATCCTATTCGGCTCTGCTAAGCTATTTTCTCATAGCTAATCATCAAACAATTTTAGAATCTATGTGTCATTCTGATTCATTAAACACACCTTGGCATGTCATCGAGTTTTAAGATTGAGGTCGCTTGTTTAGGATAATGAGACTATGCATCAGGCTTTCTAAAGCTTGAAAAAGGAGGGATAACATTGAACAGGCATATTGTTGTATTAGCAGAAGAACGTCTTACAATCCAAGGATTATTAAACCGAGCCGTAATGGAGAGCCCGACTTCGGATAGAATGGGTTCCTTTCATGTTGCAAAGGATGAATCAGAGTTGTTGGATACTCTTCGGCTAGGCGTTTCTATCTTATTATTGTCCAGCACGTTTTCAAAGAAAGAACACAACGATTTTATCAAACAGATTTTAGCAGAATATCCAACTATTCGTATTATCTCGCTTCACCATCGATACGCAGACCGGACACCACTTGAACATGGTGCTTTCTATGTCATCGATAAACCCGTCCGGAACCCTGTATTGTGGTCAAAGCTTGAGGAAGCGATGAACGATATCGAAGAAAAAGAGGGAATCGACACTCTGTATTCGGAACCTGCTGAGGAGGAAGTCAATGAAGAGTCAAAAGATTCAGAGAAGTACGAACATACGTTTCACGTGAAACAAGATGAATCAGTACCGAATGTTTCGCACCCTTCTAGTCCAGTCATCATTGCGGACGATGACGACGAGGATGATTTTGACCCATTTGCATCTTATCCAAAGCCAACTACTTCACCAGTTGTTCCATCTCCTGTCTTAGTAGTAGAAGAAGAGGATGAAGAAATAGGGGTAAGTGGTTTCCTGATTAAAGAGGATGAGGTTGAGATTCCTAACCAGCTGTCATCTCAAGAGGATGTCGAGACTGTAAATGAAGAAGATATGCCATTCGATTTGATTCAAGACGAAGACGATGGAACGAACGATGGTGTGAATGGAGAAACGTCTTCGGAAAGCTTCTTTGTCATTAATGAATCATTCGATGTTGAGCGAGAACAAGGACGGATAACAGAACCTTTCGTAGAAGAACCAAAGCCGGTAGAGGAATCCGTTAATGAAGAACAAGGGGTTATCCCATTCGAACTGGAAGATGAAGAAGTTTTTCTAGCTGAGGAAGAGACCACTATGGAGAAAGACGAATTCGTTGTGACCGATACGGAAGAAGAGGAAGCATCAGTTGATACGGAAGAAACATATGTTTCTGATGACTTGATGTTGTCCACTGAGCCGATTGAATCGGTAGAGCTAGACGAGATGGTTGAAGAAGATTTGGAAGAAAGTGAAGAGACTCATGAGCTACAACTCGCTACCGAATCGAATACGACAACTTTAAAACCGCTTGAAATCAACGGTTCTCGCACGCTACAACCACCTAAGCCCGACCTCGAACAAGAAAAAGATATATTCGATAAAACGATGGTCTATGATGAGAAATCAGAATGGACAAAGGCAGATGAAGGATTTACAGCGAAGAACGGACAATTCGTCTCATTGGTTCCACCTCGTCCTAAACGGACATTGCAAACAGGTGAAACTCAAAGAGGACAAACGGATAAAGACGTAGATAGCGGTGGATTATTCGGTTCTGTCAGAAGCTTATTCAAAAAGTAAACACCTTAAAGGGGGAATTTTAAAATGGAAAATAACACAGTAGCAGTAGAAAAATTTGTAGCATTTAAAGAAGAAGGTCGTGTGCTTACCGCCACGATTCGTATGACAAAATTTGATGAGGAACTCCAAACGGACGTTTTAATGCTCGACTTTGACGGGGTGCTTGCTTATGTACCACGTGATGAATTCGATATTCGTCCGGTAACAAACTCATTCGTTCCTTTTGTAGGACGCAAAATTCGTGTTCTAGTGAAGGATGTTCGTGAAGATGGTCTTGTCATCTGCTCACGTAAACTTGTCCTTGAAAACAAGCGTGCTGAGCTCTTAGAGCGTATGGTGGCGGGTGAGACATTCAAAGCTCGTATCAAAACATTTACGAAGTTTGGAGCATACGTTCAAGTAGAAGGCATCTCATTCTTACTTCAAAACAAATACTTCGCAGAAGACTACACGACAATTTCAGAAGTGAAGAATGTCGGCGATGAAATTGAAATCAAATTGCTTCGTGTTACACCAAACGGTAACCTTTTTGCTGAAGCGGTTGAAAAGCATAAATCTGACACAGTGGTGAACCTTGATATGTTCGAGCGTGACCAAGTTGTTATTGGAACGATTCGTAACATCAAACCATTCGGTGTGTTCGTTTGTATCGCTCCGAACCTTGATGCATTGTGCCCAGTTCCAGAAGACGCTGAGATTGACATGGCAATGAAAGTCCAATTCCGAATCACGAAAGTGGATAAAGAAGAAGGTAAAGTCCGTGGAAAAATCCTTCGTGTTCTTCCAGAAGAGCAAGAAGAAGAAATCTTGTAAGCAAAGGAGTTGGTAAGGGGCTTAGGCTCCTTACCTCTTTTCAAATAAGGAGGGGATACTAATGGCATTTAATTATGTAAAGCAAAAAGATGAAGGAATCATCTCGAAGATTCCGAATGATTACCGTCAGACATTCCGCTATCCGTTTTCTGTGACAAGTGTTTCAAAAAACTCTGTCATCAAAATGAAAATGGACGGCACGTTAACTGAACGAGATATTAAAATTGTTCACTTCTTGTTCAAGCACACATTTGCAACAGCACTCCAAATCCAAAAATTCTTTGGAGGAGAGGATAACTATCAAAGCATTAAAAACCGCCTTGAAAAGCTCGTCCAATATCGCTTGATTAACGTTTTCTCATTGGGAGAACTTGAAACAGAGCGTATTGAACCGGATGCGATGCTTATCTACTGCTTAGACTTTGGTGGAAAGTATATTGTTTCTCACTTCACGAACGAAGATACAAGCGACTGGTTCTCTTCTGTTAACATTCAAGGTTCAGAGAATGTGGCACGAGACCTTATGATTACGGATTTTTATCTTCAGCTCATGGATTCCATTCCAGACCGTGTCGAACACTTTAAAAAGAATCCACCAATGCGTGCAGGTGGTTCGAATATCGTTCCTGCATTTGAATTCTCTTATAAATTTGGATTTGAGAAGAAGTATGTAGTAGGAGAAGTGGTGCGGACAGGTGAAGCCTATATCCAATTCAAAGATAAGATTCAAAAAGCTGAACCACTTTTCACAACGCAAGCATGGAAGAAATACTATGTAGATGTTGAAATGCCACCAATTCTGATTGTAATGGCTGAGGATGACTACACGGCTCTCGACGCAGGGATTGTCGTAACAAACGGAACGGAAGTAGAACGGTTTGTTCTCACAACTTCTGAACGAATTCAACAGCAATTCGGAGAGAAGGGTGCATTCCTTCGCTTTGTAAAACCTGTTCCTGGAACAGCAAAAGACAAACCGATGCTTGCTCAAACAGCGATTGCCGATTTCAAGGCAGAATAAAAGACCTCATCAATTGAGGTCTTTTTCTTATGCAAACATTTTAAAGTAGATTTCCATTATTACTGCAAATCCTCCAAGCAAGGCTGTCGTTATTCCGACCATCGTCATCTCAAACAACAAGAACGCTCGTGCATGAGGGTTTGTACTGGCGGCACCAAGTTGCATGAATAAAATAATAAACGCCAAGACCCCCGAGAGGACTCCGAAAGCAATGAATCCATATACAAAAATGGTATATTCCGTATAAAAATTGGTAAGGGCAGTGAGGAGTCCTTTCGGAATGACGTCAGTAGCACTTGCATTGGCAAAAACGCTAGACATGAAGAATACGCTCATAAATGATAGAGCGGTAAGTGACATTTTTTTAGATTTCATCTGTAATTCCCCCTTTTTTCTCTTTTTCTTCATCTTATGCAATAAAAACAAGAATAAACGAAAAATCGGTCGAATATCAGGATGACTAAACTTGTAATAGTCAATAATTATGTATACAATAGTCAATAAAAATATAAAAGGAGTGACTACGATGCGTCACCATATTCAAATTCCGCTTCAAAACTGTGTCGTCATGTCTGATATACACGGTCGATATGACCTGCTGACTACGCTTTTGGAGCAAGTGAAAAACGATGAAACACTCATTTTCTTAGGTGATTATTGCGACAGAGGGAGAGATTCATTTGAAACGCTCTACACGGTCAAGCGTCTGGTTGAGAATGGTAAAGCATACGCCGTTATCGGAAATCACGACCAAATGTTTTTAGACTTTCTAGATGAGCCGGAAGAGCAAGCGTTCTTCTACTTCAATCAAGGAGGTCGAGAAACGATTGAATCGTTCTACGCAGACCAAGGACTTGGATTTACGGCAAGTATGCGGTATACCCCACAACGAATCGCTTCTGAAATCCTCACACAACATGCAGAGCTCATTTCCTTCTTGCGTCATTTACCAGTAACGATTGAAATGGATGATTTTTTGTTCGTCCATGCTGGTGTCAAACCCTATTCTCCAGATTGGAAGCATACTACGTCTGAAAATGACTATATGTGGATTCGCCAAGAATTCTATCTGCAGAAGAATGAAACCGGCAAAAGAGTTCTTTTCGGTCACACAAGTGCTCACCATTTACCTGAGCACACCACACCAATCTGGGTGAATCGTACCGGAAACGCATTTGGAATTGACGGAGGAGCAGGAGGTTCTGGTTGTTTGAATGGCGTTCGTATTCAACGTGGTGAAATCGTTGAAATCATAAAGGCGTTACATCAAGGTTGTGCAATGTCGTTACCTTTCAAAATTGATAAAAAAGGAGAGAGTAAACATGAGTTATTCTAAAGGATTATTTGTTACCTTAGAAGGTGGAGAAGGTAGTGGAAAAACCACCCTTGCTCTTAAAATGAAAGAAACCCTGGAAAAGGAAGGCTTCGAAGTCGTATTGACACGAGAGCCAGGTGGTGTCAAAGTTGCAGAGGATATTCGAGGCGTCATCATGAGCGGAGAGATGGACGCAACGACACAGGCGTTTTTATTCGCCGCCGCACGACGGGAACACCTTGTAAAAAAAGTGATACCAGCTCTTGAGCGGGGTGCGATTGTGATTTGTGACCGATTTGTTCACAGCTCCCTTGTGTATCAGGGGGTTGTTGGAGGACTAGGGGTAAAGAAAGTCTTTGCTATCAACGAGCAAGCCATTGACGGCAAGATGCCTGACTTGACCCTTTACATGGACATCAAGCCAGAAGATGGTTTATCTCGGATTCAAGCAGATGCTGGACGAGAAGTGAATCACTTTGACCAAAAACCTCTCTCCTATCATGAGAAAATCCGTGAAGGGTATCAATTGATTCCTACTTTTTATCCTGAGCATCCTTATGTGACAATTGACGCCTCACAAGCACCTAATACGGTTTATCAAGATGCCATGAAGGTCATGGCTGATTTAATTAAAAAGGAGTTGGCTTCATGAATATCTATGTAGGTCATTCAAAGCAGATGAACTACAAGGAAGAGTTGTACCCTGTATTAAAGAAGATTGGAGATGAGATGGGTGTTCGATTCATTCTCCCACATGATGAATCCCTTGAGCTTTACCCTTCAAAAGAAGTGTTGCCGACCTGTGATTACATGTTGGCAGACATTTCACTTCCTGCACTAGGACTGGGTATTGAAATTGGCTGGGCAAACATGATGGACATCCCCGTCTTTTTCATTCATAAATCGGATAGCGAGCTCTCACATTCTGTTAAGGCAGTTTCTCAAAACATCCGACAATATGATTCAATCGATGATTTGGAATCAGTTGTAAGAGAATGGGTACTCAACTCCTTATAACAAACAATATATTTCAAACTAGAGCAGATAGAATGGACTATCTGTTCTTTTTTTGTGCGGTAAAATATATTTGACAAATCAGGAGGATGAGATTAGAATTATATTATAAGATTGCACGAATTGCGTACTTTTTGGTGAAAGGAAGTGTTCTATAGATAATGGAATCACGACTAGAGAAACTTTATGAGATGGGCTATCAAATCGAAAGCAAAGAACCTACCATTGCTTTAAATTTAGAAGATATGCTGTTAAAAAAACAAATGACAACGATGGCACTAGTAAGAAAAACAGGAATTTCGAAACAGACGATGAGCTCTATCATCAATGGAAAGTTGAAGCCTGGAATTGATTTGGCACTTAAAATTGCTGAAGTATTAGATGTTCGGGTTGAGGAGATTTTCTCGCTGAACGCCTCGGCATGGGAAACGATGATTACAAACGATGGACGCTCTGTATTTTGGGATTTAGCTGAGTTGAAAATCATCGAAGGTCCCGATGTGAAGAACTATGAAGAAGAACACGGAGTTGAACATTGGGATACAACAAGTGAGTGCCTCATTTCTGCAGAACAATATCATCTCTTACTTGAACAATCACTAGAACAACGGTTGGATGAGGAGATTGAAAAAGCACGGGAAGCGAAAGTAAGACGAAGAGAAGAACGTGTTTATCAAAAAATGGCTCGTGATGCAATCGAAAAGGATATGCAAGAACGTTATCCACTACGATTCCAGCGGGTTGTCAAAAGTATCAAGGAACCGTCATAAGCCCTAATAAAGGGCTTTTTTTATTTTTCGTATTTTTATTGACAATAGTCAAAATTAAAAGTAGACTTGTTTTACATTCAATAGACCACACATCCTTTGCATAGCATGGGATAAAAGATAAAAAGGAGTGAATTATTCTATGAACCATCAAGCCCACAAAGTGGCAGGGGTCTGTGCAGGTACGATTACCGCTACCTTGCTTTATTCGAATGACATCCATTCGGGAAATACCTTAATTGCCATTGCCCCTATGATTTTAGGAGGATATATCGGCGGTCTGTTACCAGACATTGACCATCCAGGCAGTAAAATGGGACGTGCTCTCTATCCAATTGCTTACGTCGTAAATAAATTGTTTGGACATCGTGGGGCAACACATTCCCTCATTGCCCTTATCCTCACCAGTATTCTCGTACTGCTTCCATCCTTCTTGCTAAGCGGGATGCCTTACTTCCTATACACACACTTCGCTATCGGTATCTCCGTTGGTTTCCTCAGCCATCTAATCCTCGATATGAGCACCAAAAGTGGTGTTCCGCTCCTATATCCTTTCATTCGGAAATCTTACCGTATCGCAAAACTTACAACTGGAAAACACGACATGCTTGTAGCTGTCATCGCTGTCATGATTACGGCAACCACTATCTATTTATCAATCTAAATTTATATCGACACACCACACTGTATATCATACAAAAACAGTTAAAAGGTGTGTCGTTTGATTGTAGACACAATTTATTTCAAAGGAGATGTTTTAAATGAAAAACGTACTATGGACAAGACCAACTGAATCAACGACTCGCTCACTCGAATTGATGAAACTCCAAGAAGCTCGGGAACTTCGTCACTTCTCTAAGAGCGTCATCGAAGTGCTTTACAACCGGGGGCTTAAAACAGTAGAAGCCATTGAAGATTTCTTTGACAATGACCCGTCAAAGGTTCACTCGCCACTTTTAATGACCGACATGCAAAAAGCCGTTGACATCATTAAAGATGCGATTGAGAAGAAATTGAAATTGGTTATTTATGGAGACTATGATTGTGATGGAGCATCTGCAACAGCTATCGGAATGCTAGGACTTCGTAAAGCCGGTGCAAACGTAGAGTACTTTATCAACAATCGTTTTGAACACGGTTATGGCTTAAATGTAAAAGGAATGGATGACCTATTAAAAGAATATCCTGACGTTGACCTTATCTTGACGGTTGATAATGGAATCGTGGCTTATGAAGGCATTGATTATGCGGTATCGAAAGGTGTCCGTGTTGTTGTCACTGACCACCATGACCCTCATCCAACAGGCAAAATGCCGAATGCTGAGGCAATTGTGAATCCGAAGCGACCAGGAGATGCTTATCCATTTAAAGGAATTTGTGGTGCTACGGTTATCTACAAGTTTATGCAGGCTCTCTATTATGAGATGGATTTGGACATGGACGAAGTGGAAGACCTAGTCGATATCGTCGGCATGGCAACCATTGGTGACGTGATGCCACTTCTCGATGAGAACCGGATTTTCGTCAAACAGGCTTTAAAACGAGTAAAAATGGGTACACGCCCTGCGTTTGCGAAGCTCGTAGAAAAAACAAACGTCACGACAATTGATGAAGAGACTTTTGGATTCAAATTTGTTCCAATGGTCAACGCACCAAGCCGTCTTCTGGGAGACATTGACCTTGCGGTTGATTTATTCTTAACAGAAGATGAAGCGGAAATGGAAGGTTTGGTGGATGAGCTCATTCGTTTGAATGAAGAACGTAAAGAAATCACGGCTCGCCAAGAAGAGATTGCGATGGCAATGATTGAAAAGATGGGGGAACAGAGTGTCTATGTCCTTTATAACCCTGAATTTCATGAAGGGATTGTCGGCTTGATTGCCGGACGCATTAAAGAAAAATTCTATCGTCCTGCGATTGTCCTCACAGAACACCACGGCATTGCCAAAGGTTCTGGACGTTCGATTGAAGGGTTCCACATTAACGATGCGTTACATGCGAATGCGGACGCCCTCATTGGCTTTGGGGGACACGCTGGAGCTTGTGGGATGTCACTCGATATCAAGAAGGTAGATGAACTTCGTGAGCGGATTATCGCAACAGCTGAATCTATCTTGTCAGAAGATGATTTGACACCGAAAATTGTGATTGATGCAATGGTTAACGCATCCGACCTTACGATTGACTATATCGATGAACTTGATACACTTCGCCCGTTTGGTCAAGCATTCCCGAAACCCGTTTTGAAATTGCAAGACTTCAAGGGCAAGAATGTTCTCTATATGGGTAAAGAAAAGAATCACTTAAAAGTTTCTGGATATGGAAAGGTATCACTTGTGATGTTCAGTTATGCTGAAGACTTCAAAAAGCAAGGAGAACCGAATACAGTAGAAGCCATCGGCTATCCAGCATTAAACGTTTATCGGGGTGATGTATCCGTCCAATTTATGGTACAGGAAAATCACATTCGACCAGCTTCTTAATAGAGTTGATTCGATAACGGTATTAAGCTTCCTCAATAGGGGAGGCTTTTTTATTTCCTCTTACTTCGACAAGGAAAAATAGACGAGACCACCCCTCCGTCAGTAGAATAAGAGAGAATCCGTCTGGAATGGTTATGAGGGATTGTTAATCCATATAGGATATAGAAAATCATTAGGAATAGTTAGAAAGGATGTGGATGAAATATGACAAGCAAGAAAAAATGGATGTCAGTCGGATTGGCAACAGCGGTTGCTCTATCGGCATTTACACCGGTTGCACAGCCACAAGTAAGTTATGCGGCATCAGGATTCCCGTTTAATCAAGATGCAAAAGCGGAATATGATAAGATTCTTCCACTCGTCGTCCAAGCAGAGCAGACGAAGAGTGAAAAAGATGTAATTGCGGCATACGAGGCATTCATTAAAATTACCGACAAGATGTCGATTGAAGATGTTTCCGTTTATAAGGAAGGGAATGACTTGGATAAACTCTACGAGCGTTTAAAAACAACACTCTATGCGATGCCGAAAGCATTCCAAGATAAGCATATCCCACTGATGGCAGATAAATGGGCAGATGAAATTCGGAAGTCCTTGAACAGTGTCACGAAATACTACCTGTTCGACCTGATTGAAACAAATAAGAATAAGACGATTCAAGAAAAGCTGGATTTGGCGAATCGGAAAGTGGATTTTTATATGACGGTAAAAGACCCGTCGATTAAACTTCCACCAGGTTGGGATAAGTCCATCGATGAACTGTACGAAGAGTATTTAAAGGATGAACAGAAACCTGTTTCAGGGGGAGGAACAACTCCACCACTTGCAACGACACCATCAACCAATATGCCGGGCACGAATGGAGGAGGCTCTTCTAAACCTCAAGATTCGATTGGAGCTGGAACGGAACAAGTTCAAATCGGTGATACGTGGTATGAAGTGACATATTCCTATAAGAACGGAAAAGTCGTTCAAACAGGGAAGAAAAAATTGAGCAAAGAAGCGTATCCTCATTTATATGGATATCCATCAGGTACGAATATCAACTCTCAAGCATCTAGTACGAATCCATTCTTAAATCTGGATAAAGCGAAACTTGCCTATTTGACGCAAGACCAAAATACAGAATCGGATTTCACCATTCAATATTCATTAGACAAACAGTCAGAGAATCCATATTATTTTGATACCGGTCTCCGTGTGGATAAGGATATGAATGCAAGCTACGAACAATACAAAGATGTTCTGTATCAGATTGCGGTTAAATCTGGAGGTTATGTGGTGGAGGACAATGGTCGTGTTTTAATTGTCATTGACAAGAAGCCGATTATTGTGAAAGATATCAAGAAAGCTTATTCAGAACGTGAAATCGAGGCGTTATTTGAAGAATTTCCTAACATTGATATTCGAATTTTGAAAACACGTATCGGCACGAGCACGTCTCTTGAACAGCAAATCGTCAGCAAGCAAGCTAAAACCGTGAAGGTAAGCGGAAAGGCTGTAGAATTGACGAGTGCACCAATTGTTCGTGACAACCGAGTTCTTCTTCCATTAAAAGAACTTTCCTCTGCACTAGGGGCGAAAGTCGAGCAAAAAGAAGACAAGTTTATCGTCACAAAAGAGAAAGATAGCGTAGTGTACCAGTTGAAGAGTACAAACGTGGTCGTCAAGGGGAAAACGCTTGATATCGGAATCGCTCCAGAAGCGAAAGACGGAACTCTCTATGTGGAAATGAGCGAACTGTCTAAAGCATTCGGATATAAACTGATTTGGGATGCAGATAGCTCTGAGTTATCCTTCTCAAAAGAATAATGTTACAAAAACGGACAAAAGTCCGTTTTTTTATTTGACAATAAAGAATTTTTGGTGTAATATATGGGTATAGACCTTTAACGAGGGGTCTAAAAAAATTTATTTTAAAATTAGTAAAGAATAGTTGACTATTTTGACAAGCTTATGTATACTAATATCAAACAACAGTATTTGGAAATTAGAAAGGATGATAATAAATGGGTAAAACAACATTCAAGAAGAGATTAGCAATCGGGGTTATGTCTTTGGGACTTCTCACAGGAGGCGTATTTGTTGGACAAGAAATGTCTCAGCAATCAGACAGCCCAACACAGTACCATGCGTCTAGCGTGACAAAGTTTGCGAAGACAACGTATCAGACAACCGCAAATCTAAACGTCCGTTCGGGTGCATCAACAAAGCATAAAGTCATCACGAACATCCCGAAAGGAACGAAGGTTACGTCTGACAGCCGTATCGGAAACTGGTACAAAGTTTCATACAAAGGGAAAACGGGTTATGTATCGGGTAGCTACTTGAAGAAAGTGGCGGCGTCTTCACCGACAGTAACGACGTATACAACAAAGAAAAACATTGACCTTCGACCAGCTCGAAGCTATAAGCAAAAGCCAATCGTTCGGATTCCAAAGGGTAAAACAGTCACACACGTGAAGTCTTACGGTTCATGGACGCAAGTGAAATATGGTTCAAAAACAGGTTATGTACCGACATCTGCACTTGGAAACAAGAAAACGGTTACTGTTAAGCCTGCTCCAAAGCCAACACCTAAGCCAACTCCAGGTATGACTGCGACTGAAAAGGATAAGGTCATGTCATCTGTGTTTAAGAAAGTTCAGACAGAGCGTTACAATCTCACTCACTATGTAAGTCAGACTGGCGAGACTCATGAGCTTGCATCAGCAGGTATGAGCTTCGGAAAAAATAACGGATTGCTTATGCTTGATATTACGTGGTTCAATAGTGCATACGGACGAACTAGTGACTTTGGAAAAGAAGCTCAGGATGAACTGAAACGGATGTACGCTAAGTACACAGATGGTATCCAAGCCTTCTCGACTGTAACTGTTGGTAAAAACAATGGTTCTACACTTCAAAAAGAATTCGAGAAATTTGCTTTAAACGCCGGTTCAGGAGCAAAATCTGTAACGAAAACAATCGGTGGAAAGAAAGTCGAATTCAAAAGTGTGTACCCTGATTTCTATATCACAGTAAAATAAGTTACAAGAATGAGAGCGATACTTAGTATCGTTCTTTTATTTTTTTTGGTAAGACATCAAAAAGATGAATAGTCTTTCCTTCCTATTCTATAATAAAACAAGATTAAGAAAGAATGGAGGGAGACTATGAATAAAAATATAAAAAGAGCATCACTTTCTGCTGTGGCTTTTACTATGATACTGTCAGGATATACAACTCCTGTTCTAGCTAAAAACTACATTAATAGTGGTGACAATAGCTTTGATAAAAACCCGTTCGATACTACTTCTATGTCGTTTAGCACGAGAAACAAAGACCGTCGTGAATGGTACAATAAATTTGGTAGTCCACTTGTTTACAAGACTTATAAAAATGGCGTTTACTTTTACTCACCAGTTCGACCAAGAGATGTGAAAACGGGATTATCTAACTATTCAGGTCTGTATGAGAACTATTATACAAAGAAAGCAGGAAATGTTGGAGCATGGACGACAAGTGGTTTGCTTGCTTCACGTAGCAACCATAACTTTAAAACAAAAGCGAAATCCATTGCTTCTGTAAAAAAAGGGACTGCAGGTGGTTTTGTACCAAGTGTAAACATGGATACGACCGGTGAATTTCCTGGTAAATATGGAGAATGGCGTTATTTAGGGTATAGCTCTGATGCCGCTTCAACCGGAAATGCGTTATTCCCTGAAGATTATGGGTATGGGTACCACCCACACAAGCATCCTTATGTAACAAAACCTTGGCAGAATTCAAAGCTACCAAACTTTGTTCCGGGGACGACTTTTGATACCGCTCGTCCAATCACTCAGTCTCAAATTGATAAAGCTTCCGCTAGAGAGAAAGATAGTTTGATTGCAGAGAAAAAGCGTTTTGACACAAAGTACAATTTAGTGAAAAAACTCCTCGCTCAAAATCCAACGATGACAAAGTACAACGGAAAATCGTATTCGATTGGTTACTGGATGGACAGACTGTCATTAACAGCCCCTGCTTTGCATGACACGGGTGTATTCCGTGGAATTTGGAACGTTGGGACAACTCGCAACCCCGTTTACCGTTACATGGAATATGCAGTTATTAACGAAGTTGAACAGCGTAACTTGATGATTACACGAATGGAAGTCATTGAGAAATCGTCAGGGGATATCGTAGGTGTATATACGAATAATTCACCAGGCAAGAAAACGGGAAGCGTTTCATATCGTGGAGAAAAAGTTCTCTACACTCAAACAAAGTACGATTTGAAAGTAACCGTGAAAAACCTCAACAATGTTGCTACGAAAGTACCTCAATCGGTTGTAGAGTCTGGTTATAAAAAGAACTACAACCCCACAACTGCTTATCCTTCAAACTTCCGTGGAACAAACGGAAACGAATACCTGAAAGCCGTTAAAGGTGGCAAAATTGCCGCTAAGGGGTCGATGAACTTCTATCTTCGAGATATCATCATCCCGGATGACCAAGCTGACCGTTCGATTATGCTGACGGGACTCATTGGGGCTGAACATCGTAAACAACAGGATAACCTGAACACAGACGATGATGCGGCAATTCTTCCAATTGCGGTAAAAGCAAAACCAGGGGACATGCAAATGGAAAAAATTGAGTTAATTGATGAAAGCGGAAAAGTTGTTCCACAACCGATTCCTGGTGAAAAATACCGTGTTCGCTATACGTATCAGTACAATGGCGGAGATATTCGAGAAGCAAGATACTATACTGCGACAGATAAAGATGGGAATAAATATCCGGTCTTTGACTACTGGTACTACCCAATGGTAGACCTTTCTGTGAAATCAAATATCGAGCGGAAACTTCCACGTGGTTCATCTGACTTCTCTCAAGAAACTATTCGAATTCGGAGTCAAGTTTCAAATGGGGACAAATTCCAATTTACGACAAAAGAGGCAGTTCTTTATGAGAATCCTTACGTGAAAGCGACTGGAGACTTTGAGATTTCGGATAGTTATCAGCGTTACAATAGTGGCACAGACATTCACACGAAACTTTGGGAACGTCCGTATGATTATGGTGTAGAAAACCTTCAAGTGGTTCCTCGTACAGAGCGTACTGCAACTGGTGGTAAGATGAAAGTGGCTGTTAGCTTTACACTTACACAGGATGCACCATCAGAAGCCATCAAGAAAAACTTCCAGGAAGATATTGACTTCTCCGTTACATTAGACGGAAAAACTAAGACGTTCACAGAACACTTGGTTGAAGGGAAGAATAAAAATGTTGTTGTGGAAATGGAAGCAGATGTTAAGCCACATGATTGGATGGCGGCAACTGTGAATATCAATGATACGGGCGATGCTTGGGAATTCTCTAAGACGGAAAATGTGAAAGCAAATAACTCTGCATCCACACTTCAAAACCTTAGCCTGATTTCTCTACCTAAAGGTGATAACTATGGAAACAATAACACATCTGGTTATGTGTCTGGATACATGTTAACACCTGGTGATGACGAATGGGTCTCAAACACAGAGAACACCTGGACACAAGAATACCGTGTAACAGATTTCAAAGGTGTACGAGTTCCGTATCAGTCGAAGAGTGGAAACGATTATGTCTTCACGAAGTACACGCAAAAACCTGTTGCTACGACGGAAAAAGTTGAACAGGAAGAATCCTACAAGATTCAACGTGTCTTATTCCGTTCGAAGTACACGAAAGATAATCGTGAACAGGTGGGAGCAGATGCAAACGGCTGGGTTGATATGCTGACAGCTTCTAAGTTACCACGAATCAAAGCGGGATATGGTTATGAGTTGAAAGTAGAAGTCGCTTACAAGACGAACGCATTCAGCACTCAGCCTGGCAAAGTGGACATTCCAAACTTTGCAAACCGTCTAAGCCGTACCGGTACAGGAACCTCAGTACGCCCTTACCACGTGGAGCCAAACATTCCACAAGACATCTTCGTCAAAGTGCCAGGAATGGACAAGGCGATGTCGGTAACCGGAGCAAATGGAACCGTTCCAAAGCTCGTTCTCGATACGAGAGCAAGTAAGCTCGATAATGTAGAAGACCAACTGTTCGTTTACACGATGCAAGTATCAAATGATATGGGTGTCGAGGAGCCAGGTAAAGTCTACGTTGGAGAAAATGTGAAAGATGGCGAATATCAGATTAATGTGTGGACTCCACAAATTAATGGTATTCCGACAAAGAACCTTATCGATGTAAATGGACTAAGTGTTTATGAGCCTAGCTTGCTAGGGGATAACCATGAGCTTCGTTTTGAAGTCAAAGGTTCTGCGACGGATGACTTGGTGGATACTATCATTCAGTAATGGATGAAAATATCAACTAATGTTATACCGTGCTATAATATCGCACAAAAAGAGATAGGAGTGAATTTTCACTCCTTTTTCTTTGTCTATATATCAAAAAATGATTGAGTACGACATATAAAACTATAATAAAACGACTATTTAAGCAGAATCGGGGGAATAAACATGAATATGACAAGAAATATCAAAGAAGGACTTGTGGTAGAATGCGGGTCAATGTTTAGTGGTAAGAGTGATGCGATTCGACGAAAGGGCAAACGCTATGAATACGCTGGAATCAAGGCGGTGTTCATCAAACCGGATTTAGACAATCGATACGACGAATTTTCAGTTACCACGCACAATGGAGACAAGGTTCCGGCTATTAGTACAGATATTCACGGTAGTCTATTATCCATTTCGGATGTTATGTCTTCGGATGTTGTGTTGATTGACGAAATCCAATTCTTTAAAGAACAGGTCATTGAAGACATTGAACAACTCGTTCAACAGGGGAAGAGAGTGTATGTTGCTGGATTAGACCTTGATTTTAAAGGCAATCCGTTTTATATTACTCAACAGTTGATGAGTATCGCTGATGAAGTCAATAAACACAAAGCTGTTTGCATGTCATGTGGAGAAGATGCTTATATCAGTCATAAAAAAGTACAAAATGATAAACTTGTAGAGCTAGGACACAGCGACTTATATGAAGCTCTTTGCCGAAGCTGTTACAGCAAGAAAAATCAACGTTAGAAGGCAGAAAGGAGAGATGTATCATGAGAGAGAAAGAGAAGACGATACATCAATTAAAACGAGAGGTGCTAGTCGCATATCTCACAAAAAAGACACCCGGGTTGAGCAAGCAAGCGAAAAAACATTGGGATGAAAAGTATGAAGCGTCCCGTGAAGCATTAGAGAAAGCTATCGCTCAAGAATCCGCAGATAAAATTAGCTAAACAAAAAAGACCTCTGATTTGAGGTCTTTTATTATGGAGTTGGAAAGACAATCCTATTAGATGAGGTCTTCACGAACGTTGCTTTCATAGACTCGTTCTGAAAGTCCATCATTTTTAAAGTGGTACAGGTTTCCTTGCATGTCGATTTGGAAGAGAGCACTATGGAAGTCACGGCGTTCCAATCGCTCGACCGTTGTAAAGAATATGTTTTCGAGATTCTTAATATCTGTCACCAATAGGTCTTTGTATAAGGTCTGCTCATCCGATGCCACCACAATGTATGGAATCTCCCGTTGCATCTTCAACCGATACGAATTCGAATTTCGTTTGTGGTACGTAATCTTGTGGAGAACGGATAGCGGTTGAGTGGTGTAGTCATCCAAAACAAATTCTTGAACACGTCCAAACAAGGCTCGAATCCCGCCATCATCATTGAGTCTACGAATGTAATACTCGTAAGTGGTATCATGAAGCATCCCACGAAGACGTTCGCCTTGAGCAATGCTAAATCCGTGATATTGATGAAGAAGACGTAAGACTTTTGCTTTCGTATCATTCTGTTGCACCATATCTGGAATAAGCTCTTCAAACACCAATTTCAACAATTCTTCACGGGAACCAATGTGCATATCAAATCCTTCGCCAAAAACGTCAATAATCGCTTGTGATGCTGTATAGCGAACGATATCTTTTCTGGCATCAAGGTTCTTGTTGGTCTGTGTGATAAACAGCACGACAATTTTCTTTTCTTTCTCGTTATATTCTTGAGAGCGGAAGAAGTCTCTATAGTGATTCCATTTCTCCGTTAATTGCTTTTGACTTTCCGTCCCCATATCCATTTCAATAAAAAAATCGGTATCATAAATTTGAATCAACCCATCAGGACGAATCGTGAAATACTGCGAGACGTGTTTTTCATCAAAATAATTGAACGTGTATCCGTAGTCTTCAGCAATGTTCGAAAACTCAAGGATAAACTGATTCAAGTGCACTTGGTGATTGATAAGCCGTGGACTCATTCTCAGTTCGCCAGCTCGATAATAACCTCGCTTTACCGTTTTTGTATCAGGATTAAAGATTTGAGTCGGTAATTGAACAGCTTCTCGAACAATATCCACTCCGTTTGTCGTCAGAAATAGAGCGAAATTATCAATGTGAAAAGCGACTTTTTCAATAACACCCAGTTCAATCAACTTATTTAATCGCTCATTCTCAAAATCAAGAAATGAATCATATTCCTCTTTATACAAAACCCGATATGCCTGACGGATGGTCAAGCAACGGAAAAGATACAGTTTATGCAAGAGTTTGATATCCACTCGTTCCAGCTCGTTAATTGCGTCTCTTAATTCTTTACGCATCGGCTATCCCTCCTTATAAGATAAATTGCTTCGCTTCTCTTTTTATGTGATGAATGGTTCCTTTACAACCATCAACAGGTAGAACAACGACGAATGAAAAGGACAACATTGCCCAAAGAAAACGACAGTAGTGCCAGAAGAAAACGACAACAGTCAAAAAATATTTCACTTTAAATAATATTTATTCATTGACTTTTTGTAGAAAAATATTTAGTATTGTAAATAAGAAAAAGAGCTAGAAATGATTTTCCAGCTCTCCTTTTTATCTCGTGATTGAATTCTCACTATGAAAAGGGTGATACTATCAGCTATTCACAAGATGTTTTTTCCCTGAATGACGAACAGTTATCGTTCCAGGTCACGTAGTCGCTAATTCTTGGCTATCCGTTTCTTCAAAAAGAAGGTTCGGGTGTTTTTGGAAGTATTCATCAATCTTCTCGATAATGCGTCCAGTCGTCTCTAAGTCCATTCGTTTGAGTTGATAATCAAGGTTGGCACCATCAAATCGGTCTACCAGCATTTCAACCATTTTCTCGCAAATGGCATTTGTATTATTTTTCTTAGACGGCTCCAATTGAGAGATTGCGTCTTCCACCAATTTTTTTGTACCACGTGTCATTTTTTTCTTTTCCATTATAAATTCCCCCTTCGCACGGAAGGTGTTTTTGACTGTCAGTCAAAATAATGGAATAAAAGACATCTCCCCTGGGCATACTAGTTCTCATGAGATGGCTTGGTCAGAGCGAATATCATCAATTGAAAAAGCATAAACCCTTTGTTAATATAGTTTTTTATTGTGTGACGAGTTCGTCACTCTCTACTGTTAGTATAATGACGTTTTTGACAAAAGTCAATAAAATATTAAAAACTTTTTTCTGTTTTTTGAAAAATGTTTACTGGAGGAATGAATGATGTCAAATGAGAACAAATGGGCTTCTGTTACAGAAGAATTAGAGCAAAAGGATATTATGCGAGCGAACAAATTAATTCAGATGTTAGAAGCAGAAGGTGCTGTAAATAATATCCCGAAAATTGAAAAAGAGTTTGATAAAATCCAACAAGAATGGAAGCATCGCATTATTACATCGGAATTTGTTACCAAGCTTTATCGTAGTTTAGAAGCGTTGAAATTTGCCAAAGCACATAACGACGGAATTAAAACAAGTCGTGGGGAACTGTTCCAAGAATTGATTGATAAAAAAGGTTGGGAACCGGTTCAAGCTATTTGGTCAAAGATGGAAGAACTAGAGGAGAAGTATAAAGGGAAAATTCCAGAAACCGAAATCAAGAAGCTTGAAAAAGAATACAAGAAAAGCATGGAATACATCATGACAGAAATTGGTGTAGGATACCAAAGTGTGATTGAAAGAGAATTTGAAAAGCGTATCCGAATCTATCAAAAACGCCTGGAACGTAGTGTAAAATTTGATTTCAGCACTTGGTTACATTCTGCTCGAAAGCAAAAAGGGTACACTCTCAAAGACCTGGCAGATAAAGCAGGAATCTCAGTTTCCTACATTCATCGTTTTGAAAAGAACCAACGTCGTGCACCATCTGTACCAATCGTGGTCAAACTAGCAACGGCTCTTGATTATGACCCAACAATGGTATTAAACATGATTGGGCAAGGTGCGGATAGCCTTGGACTTCCTTCAAAATCAGACCCGGTTGAACTTCTTGACCTATTGAATGTTTCTTCTTTAAAAGTTGGAGGAAAAACGATTGGAACGGTTGAAAAGAATTTACTCGTTTCCATCGTTGAACAAGTCGTACAGGAAGAGTGGGAAGATGAGGATGTTTGGACAGAAGGAAAAGACCTGTTCGTAAAAATTGTCAAATTGCAGAAAAAGTTAAATAGTAAAAAGAAATAGTATGTACTCCGATTGGGCAACCGGTCGGAGTTTTTTTGTTGACCAAACCTACGACCGCTTTTTGTTTATACTCTTCTATTCGAATAGATATAATACCGAAGAAATAAGACTAGCTCTCCTCTTTAGGCAGAGCTACCTGTCTATTAGGGAAGGGGATGAATCCAAATGAGTTACAACAAGCCAAAAGAAAAGATTTTATTAGCTATCGGAGTTCGTTCATTAGAGGAATACTTTAAAAAAGAACTCGGTGAGGAATTCCACTTTGTTGGAACGTCAACTTATCGTGAAGGAGTTCTCAAAAATATTGAGCAGAATGCACCTGACATTGTGATTCTTCGGGAACAACTACAAGGAAATGAACGAATTAGTGAGATTATCTATGATATTCGTATGAAATTTCCGCATGTGCGAATCGTTTTTGTTACAGGCTCACGAAATCCTGGTGACCAGCTTTTAGCGATGCTTGTGAATATGCAAATCTTTGATATTTTAGCGGAAGAAAAAGTGCCAGCTAAAAAGATTATTGATTTAGTTCGCAACCCAAACCAATACCACCATGTTGCTCATTTTCAACCAAAGCCTATCATTGATGAAAAATCGAAGGAAGTTGTATTCCAGGCACCTGATACAAGAGAAGTCGTGAAGCATGTCGAGAGAACTATTTTTGTAGAAAGAGAAACACCGCAGACAACACCGGCTGTTGAAGAGAAAGAAAAACGTTCTCGCAAATCTCGTGGGTTATTCGGTACAAAAAAAGAAAACGAAGAATCTGAACCTGAAAAAACGGTAGAAGAACCGATTCAAGAAGATGAGCCGGTAAAGAAAGGGTTATTCGGTCGAAAACAAAAACCTGTTAAGGATGTGCCGGAAACACCTGTTGTTGACAAAAAAGCATTGAAGAAACAACAGGAAGAAGAACGTCGCAGAGAAATGGAACATCAACAACAGTTAGAAAAGATTCGTGCTCGTGAAGAAGCGGCTCGTCTGGAAGCTGAGGAGTTGCAACGCCAGGAAATGCTTCGCCGTCAAGATGAAGATAGCGAAACGCAAAAATTAAAATTGAAAGCCATTGAATTGCAACGTGAGGTGGAACTGCTCCAGAAAAACCAAGAAGCAGAGCGATTTATCAATCGTGAACTCCCACATCACAGCAAGCAAAAAATCCTGACCTTTGTCGGAAGTGAGCATGGTGTGGGGAATACTCAAGTTGCCCTCAATACGGCTATCCAACTTTCAACAAATGGATATAAAACGATTTACATCGAGCTAAAAGAACGTCCATCCACTGTGGACTATCTCTATCAGCTCCACCGAAATGTAAATAACGGATTGGAAGCCGCTTTATTCAGTTTAGACACAAATGATTATTCGGGTGTTGATAAATCGATTACTCGAATGAAAGAAGTCATTGAGCGAACGAATGGTGGCGACCTGATGTTGGAAGCATATAAGCTATTCCCGAAAAACCTCGACTTCCTCTTTTTCTCTCCTAGTTACACCGAATCTTCTAATGAAATTTCAGCGGGTAACCCACAAGCGTTAAAAGAGCTTTGTATGCATCTTCTGTTCGAGGGTGGCTATCACTACATCGTGTTGGATGCGGATGTAGAGAAGAGCAATCCGTATACAGAAATTGCATTGCGTTTTGGAACGCACGTCTTCTATACGTTAACTCAAGATGTTTGCCACATTGGAAATAGTGTCAGACAGGTAACAGAGCTTAGCAAGAGCATAAATCTCGTCGATAAGCTCTATTATGTAGTAAACAAATACGAAGACACCGAGCTTGATAAGCGTGCCATTTCGGATTGGCTCAAAACAGATGTCCGATTGTTCGTTCCAAATGCTCATCGTGAGTTTATCAATGCAAACTATCAAGGGGTTCCAGCCTTACTTGGTAGTCGTCATAAAGAATTGAAAAAATCATTCATGGAAATTGCTCAGGCAATTGAAAAACTGTAAGGGGGAGATAGGAAATGAAAGGTAAAAAAATTGCAATGATGCTTCTACAGGCGTCGGGGGTCATCCTCTTCGCCGGTGGATTTTATGTTTACACACAGAATCAAATTGAGCCAGTCAAGGTCTATCAATTTAGCCGTGACATCGCTCCGAACACAAAGATTTCAGCTTCTGATTTAATCGAAGTCGAAATCCCGAAAAAAGCGGTGAACCCAACCTTTGAGTTATCGCCAAAAGAAATTGTTGGAAAGTACAATTCGACGAAAGTATTCAAAAATGAATATGTCGTGAAACCAAATGTCGTGAACAAGGAAAACATTGACCCGTTTGAAAGCATCGATTTAACGAAGCTTCGCAAAGTTTCGATTCCTGTGTCATATACAGAAGGTATTGGTGGAAACGTGAAACGTGGTGACCGTATCGACCTCGTCTATGTTGGGCAAGAGTCTAAAGACGGGAAGAGCTACAGCTACTCGAAGACATTCATGAGTGATGTTCTTGTTTATGCGGCGACAACATCAGAAGGATTTGAGTATCGTGACCGCACGCAAAACGTGAAAGGTGACCAAGCAGTCCAAGAAGGTGAAGAACTAGAAACGCCACAGGATACAGGCGAGCTTGCTCAACTTATCTTAGCTGTCACACTTGACCAAGCAGAAGAAATTACGGCTCGACTCAATACTGGTGAGGTTCGAATTGTCGGACGCTTCAATGATTCACAAAACTACGATTCTCCGGGATACATCCATGGTGACTTCTCGAAAGTCTTCTCTGGTGAAGGAATGGCAGAATCAAACAAATAAGAGAGTTCCGAAAGGGCTCTCTTTTTTCTTCGTTCTTGCTAAAGCACGATTTTGTAATGAAAAAAGGTGGGGGTTGTGTATCATACAAGTAACAATTCTGGAAAGAACGATTCAAAGGGGGAATTTTTTTATGCGTAACGATGTATTGCTTGCAACAGGATTTAAAAAAATGGACGAAACAGTGACGAAGTTCCAAGGATATCAATTTATTGGACAGGTCAACTACCGAAGAGAACTTATTGCTTCCGTCAAAAACTTGAATCCGGATATCGTCTTAGTTTCTGATATGCTGTCAGGAACAGAAGATTTGACCGATATTTTATCACGAATCAAAATGGAGAAACCTTCGATTCGAATTTTATACATGACGGTTGCACCAAATGCAAACGATGTTCCACGAGTCATGGCACTGGGTTCACTCGTTTTAGCAGGTATTTATCCGTTTTTAATTGAGAAAAGTGTAACACCAACGCAAATTCAATATGCGATGGAAAATCCTGTACGCCGGGAAGATGTTGAATTTCTCCTTAAATACCACAAAAAAGCTTCAGAGAAAAACAACTCATTGTTTGAGCTCGAAGAAGAACTAGAACAGGATGATGTTGAAGAGGATGGCTACAAGAACGTATTCAATATTTCTTCCATTAAACCAGGGACAGGGAAAAGTTTTATCTCGGTCAATCTTTCGACCATTGTCGCAAAGTATGGGAAGAAAAAAGACGGGAAAGCACCACGAGTCGCACTGGTTGAAGCCGACTTGCAGAATCTATCGCTTGGTACACTTCTTTCTATTGAAGATGACAAGTACAATTTAAAGACAGCGATGGAGAAAATCGCAACGATTGTCAATGACAAAGGAGACCTATCAGATGATATGGAGAAAGTAGAATCGGTGAACCGATTTGTTTTAGAATGCTTCCGTCCTTATCATAAGGTCAAGAACCTCTTTGTTTTGACAGGTTCGAAACTGACGATGGAAGAAATTGAAAACATTCAGCCCTTCCAATATATCTACCTTGTCGAACTCATTGCAAACGAATTCGATATCGTCTTCATCGACACGAACTCTTCTCTCGCCCACGTTACAACCTACCCGCTATTACGGTTAGCTACCAAAACCTATTACGTCCTAAACCTTGATTTCAATAATGTCCGAAATAATACCCGTTATAAAACGACACTTGAAAATCTTGAGATTCTCCATAAGGTCGAATATATATTAAACGAGGACTATGTTCCGGAATACATGAAAATGTATGGCGTGGAAGAACCCGAAGAATTGGTCTTTACCGCTGAACACGTTCGAGATAGTGATTTCAATCTTGCAGGAACACTCCCAATGATTCCAAAATCTGTATTCTTGAACCGCCTGTATTCTGCTGAACCAATTGTCTTAGATGAAACGGGTGCTCCGTATACGCTATTGCCTCGATTAGAATTTGCTCGAATTGCGAATCAGATTTGGGAGATTGATAACTTGGAGTGGCTTGAAAAAGAATACGAAAAGCAAAAAGAAGAATTTTCTGACGGCAAGAAGAGAAAAGGATTCTTCTCTCGTTAATAACGGAGGAACGAAAATAGAGACGGAGGAACGAAAATAGTGACAGAGGAGCGGGGTGATTCGTCACCTCGTATTCTTTCATAAAAAAATAGATACAAAGGAGAGATGTTGAATGTCAATCGAGAAAAATTTTAAGAGTTTTAAAAAAGACATGCAAAAAATGAAAGGGATTCGGGAGACCGGAACCATTTATACATTTGAGGATGCATTAGAAGAAGTTCGTCATTTTATCACAGAAAAGAAAAAACAACTGACAGATGACGATACCGGTAGCGATAAGAAGAATCGAGAAGAAGTGGTGAAAGATAAAGCCGCTCTTCGCCTTGTGCTAGAAGAAAGTCGTGCTGAAATCCGGGATGTCGTATATGGTCGGAACATCCGGGTTCGTGAATATGAAAACGACCCAGAGCTATTTATCGATATGGCGGCGGAAGAATTTGTCGGTTACTCTGTCTTAGCAAAAGCTTTTTATGACCCGAAAGTGTCTGATATTTTCTGCATGGGTTGGAACAAGATTTATATTGAAAAAGACGGGGAGAATGAAAAGTATCCATATCACTTCCGTTCACCAAAACACTATCAGGAATTTATTGAACGAGTGCTTCGAGATGGGGGAGCTGGTGTAGGTAAGGTTGTGGACAACGGAGAGAATAAAATTGTAGATGCGGAGTTCTATGGAGACCGTATTCAAGCGACTTCCAAAATGGTTTCTCCGAAAGATTTTTCCATCACTTTCCGGAAGCACAAAGAATCGCATATCACCCTCAATCAAATTGTCGAGCAAGGTGTATTAAGTCCAGAAATCTCTGAGTTTTTAGGACAAGCCATCTTGGGTGAACTCAACCTGATTTATGCCGGAATTACTGGTTCTGGTAAAACGACAACGATTCGTGCCCTCTTAGACCACTACGTTACCCTCTCTAATAAGCGGATGCTCGTCTGTGAAGATACACAGGAGCTATTCCCTCAAAACGACCACACACTCGAACTTGTCTCTCATAAAAACAGTAACCCACAATTAGCCGTAGAGCTATATGATATCATCCTGACTGCTCTTCGTTTGAAGCCGAAGTATATCGTAGTAGGGGAGGTTCGTGGTAAGGAGGCTCAAGCGGCGGTAGAAGCCGCAGAGACTGGTCACTCTACGATTTTCACCATGCACGGTGGGAAGCCAATTAACATCATCAACCGTCTGGTAACGAAGTACTTATCGGCAATGCCTGCATTAGGTATTGATGTTGTTGAGCGTATTATCGGTTCTGCTATTGATTACATTGCGATTCAAGATGATATCCCTGGTATTGGTCGTCGAGTGTCGATTATTTCAGAAGTTACATTTGACGATGAAACAGGACGAGTGTCATTAAAGCCGATTTTCGAGTTTGACTTTGAAACAGAAGAGTATAAGATGGTAAATAAGATGCATCCTGAAAAAGCAAAATTAATGTTGCGTCGTGGTGTAAAACGTGATGACATCAAACATTTTGTCGAAGGATGGAGCTAATAATTTTCATTTTTAAATAAACGAATCTAACTCGTCTTCTTTTAGATAGTATTGAATACTGTTAAAGATGAAGTTAAAAAGAAATTAAAGAAGTTGTGAAAACGACAATGACCATAGAGCCTGTCCCCATCCTGTTTTCAGCTGATTTATCGGTTTGGAAAAAGAGAGGGGAGGGCTTTTCTTTTTGCCGTCAAATTTGAAATCTCTAGGATGTTCCATAATAATCACACACCCTTTATGAAAACTTACAGACTTTATTTGATTTTTTTCGAAAAAAGGTAAAAAAAGGTATTCCGTTCAGGTTGAGCGTTTCAGAATAAGCTTAAAAATTTGTGCTCACATTAAAATGTAGAAAAACAGACCTCAATAATGAAACAAATGAAGAAAAAAGGCATGACAAAAAAGCCCTTACATAAGAGCTGATTTTGAAAGATAGAGAGAGTGGATGCGTTTTTTGACGAATTGATAAGGTTCAGATTTAAATTCATCATATAAGATGTGAAGACGGTGACCATATTCATTCTGTTCAAAGACTCGTAGGATGCGTTCTAAGCCTTCCTTTACAACGGATGAACCATATGTATCAGATAATGTATTGAGGTCTTTCTGGTTGATGCCAGCCTTATCTACAGCCAAATAATTCCTTGCAGTCTTTTTAAATTCAAACCAGTGAATCATCGTTTCCCCACGCTCTTTATCACGAATGAGACGACTATCGTCAGATTTCATGATTTCAAAGGAAAGAGCAAATGGCTTTGCGAGTTTTTTCATCAGACTTGGACGTTTCTTGGTTTGTCTGTGGAACAATTCTTTTACCATCTCTTTGCTCTCAAGGCAGGAGATGTGGAAGATGTTCGAAAGATTGTCAGTTAGCTGTTTAATCGCTTTCTTGTAGCCGATGTATTTTGGCAAGAATCCTTTAATTTCGTCATAGGACAAAATTGCTTCGTCCAGCTGTTGAACATGAACTTCTTTTTCATGAAGCAAAAGACAACGCAAAGCAAGACGTAGCTCATTGATGTTTTCAATCTTGAAGAGCTCGCCCATTACTTCATGCCAAACAGACGTGTATCCGGTGCGAGAAGAGACTTCACCAGAATCCGTCACGTCAAGGTCACGTACTTCTTTTGTATAATCACAGATGTGGATATCTAGAAACTCACCCCAGATACGCTGGAATTGAATGATACCATGTTTTTCAAACGATTTATTGTTCTCCTGAATCGTTCGAACGGAACAATGAATCAGCTTCGACAGTTCTTCTTCCGACGCAAAATAAATATGTCCTTCCGGATTTGCAAGAGATACATAAGCCAAAAATTGTCGAATAGCGGACTTCGTCCATTTTTGCTCCAAATAGGGTTTTGAGATATGGTAATTGTGTTTTTCATATGTATATTCACCGTCACGGGATGTCCATGTGCTAATCCCACTTAGTGCAACTAATAACTTATTTGAAAGAATGATATGTCGATTCATTATTGTTCCAGTTTCGCTCATGATTGTCCCTCCTGACGGCAACATACTTTTCCTGTAACGTAATCTAGTACTCATTATGGAAAAGAAAAAACGAGGTGTCAAAATGACATTTCGGTACGGAGATTTTGAGCAAAAACGCTGTACCCCTTGATATGACTGAATTTTCAGGGGCAAAAAACATTGCATTTCAGTACGGAGTTTTGGAGCAAAAATGAAGAAATGGCGTAAGGACAACGTTCACGAGCTATCGTTGAAAAAACAATCACAAAAAATGACGTTTCAGTACGGAGTTTCGGAGCAAAAATAAAGAGTTTTACATTTCAGTACGGAGTTCCAGTGCAAAAAAGGGCAAAATGACGTTTCAGTACGGAGATTTAGAACAAATCTGATGATTTTCCATCAGAAATCTATTAAAAAAAACATCAAAAAAACACCAAAATTCGATATTTTTTTTACGATTTCACTCCTTTTACATAAAATCTGCAGAAATGACATTTCAGTACGGAGTTTTAGAGCAAGGATTGGCGTTTTTGCATTTCAGTACGGAGATTTAGAGCACATTACTCAAAAAAATGAGTATTGAAAAAGAACTGAGGAGTAATTCCTCAGTTCAAATACGTTTTGGTACGGTCAGAATCGTTTTCAAGTTCGAGTGGAGAGAGGGGAAAGAAGGTGAAGAAATAGTACTCTCCTGAACGATAATAATCTTGTATTAAAAATTGTTGTTCTTTTATGAGTCTTACCGCTTCTTCAAATTCTTCTAGATTTTCTTTCTTTGAACGGCGGTTGAATCGGATGGAATAGCCAAAGTCTAGCCATTTCCGTTTCACGGGATTTTCTTCTTGAGCCTGGTGTGCCTGCAGTCGTTCTTTTTGCAGAACAAAAACCAAATGATAGGCATAGTGACCTTTCAACTCTTTCACCTTATCACTATAGATATTGACGACCTGCTGTCTCAAATAGTCATCGTACACATCTTCTGATACAAAGGCTGTCACTATCTTTCCACCGTTTTTATCTTTCGTGTCATTCTGTATCTTCACCGAAGAAAATAGTCCTTTTACAAAGTATTCGCCTTCAGCCGTAGATTCTGTGACCCGATAATTCGCAAGTTTCAGGAGCCGCTCAATGGTCATTTCATAGTTTTTACTCCCGTCAGAACCATAAATCTGTTGGACAAGCTCTGACAAAGGGAACTGAATTCGACGACTTGCCTGAAACGAAGCGTCACGATAATTCAAGACGTCTAGAAATAACTCGAAATCCTTTGCGTCAAGGTCTGGCACTTTTTTATTTAAATCATTTACAAAATCACTGCTGACCAGAATGTTGACATTCCCGGCTCCCTTTTTGTTCTTCCTGATAGCCGGATAGTATTCTTTTGAAGTTGCCAATTCATCATATTCCGCTCTCATCGGTGTCTTATCCAATTCAATTTTTCCTCGCTTTGATACGCCAAAGAAGGATGTATTGATGGCAATGTTTGGTGATTGATAAACGGTTGGTTTGAAGAATGATGTGTTGCTGATTAAAAACTCACCGATGACGATGAGCAAGTCCGTTTGAATTGCCGTCTTATGCTGTCGTGCTGTTTTCTCTTCAAAATATGGATAACTGTGAATCGGCATCACTTCACTGTCTGCCCAATTTTCAAGCTCTTCCTTTGTATTTTCCATGTATTCTTCAACCGATTTCACTTCAAATTCTTTTTGGAACTGATTGATACCAAACTGTCGGATGTATTTCTTTAAAAAGGCTTGCTTGGCTCTTAGCTCTTTATTTGGAGCCTTCGACATTTCCAAATTCTTGATTGCTGTTTTTACCCATCTTCGTTTTGTCCGGAAGAATGAGTCTTTCTTTATCTGTTTGTAAACGGCTTGCTCATCTTTGTTTAGGTAATGTGATTCGTAAAGAAACCCGATTAGACTTTCAACGGGTGCATCAGAATACCTTCGCAATGGTTCGAGCAACTGCTTTTCTTCTAAAACCTCTCTTATCGAGATGACCAATTTTTCATTGTTCTCATCTCGTTCTGCTTTCTTTGCGGTCATTCTATCACCTGCTTTCAAAATAACCTTCGTCTACTGTTAAACATAGATTCGACCGTTTCGAGTGTTTTTAAATCTATCATCTCCATACCATAGTAAGAAAAAACTGTCTAAACAGCAAGGGGGACGATAAAGTTCTCTCTGCTTGAAGGTAATTTTAATAAAGGAGGATGATAGCATGATGATTTGGTTCGTAGGACTGTTTGTTCTGATTATGTTAGGACTGATAGTGATGACCGTCATGTCTAAAGATGAAGAGAAAGATGAAAACATCTTGGAAATGCGTAAGCGACAATCTCAAACTAGCTTGAGAGAACTTGCCTTGAAGAAAAAACTAGAGGCATTGCTGGAAGAACGGGTAGAGGTGTCGAAGAAATACAAAATCGAGACAAAGATGTTGCAAGCAGGATTTAATGCTACGTATGGAGAGTATCGCATTGTCACGATTATGTTGGCGATTCTGTTGCCACTATTCTCCTTGTTTTTCATGAAGAGCATCTATCAACTGCCAGTGCTTGGCGTTGTCGGATTCTTTATCCCAGGACAAGTCATTGACTTTTTCAGAAACCGTCGCCAGATTGTGATTGAAAAACAAGTTGGTTCATTCATTAAGTTAGTCGTTGAACGCTATTCCTCACACGGGGATTTTGCAAAAGCATTGAAAGACACGACGGATGACTTCAAAGGGCATGAGCCGATGTATACAGAATTGAGAAAGCTTCGTTCAGAACTTGATTACGGTCGTCCTGTCAATGAAGGCATGCGTGATTTACATCGTCGTATCGGGAATCCATACCTTCTATTGCTAACAGAGTTCTATGAAATTTCTGCTTCTCTAGGAACGAAAGACTCACGTAATGAGTTGATGAAGGAAGTTCATAAGCAATACCGTGAAGGTGAGAAATTAAAGAGTACCTTGCGTAAAGAAATCGCAGGTCCTAAGCGGGAAGCATTTATCATGCTAGGTGCTATTCCAGCAATGATTGGTTATCAATTCATTTTTTCACCGGAGTATGTTGATTTCATGCTGAACACTCAGATGGGGCAAATCGGACTAAGTGGTGTTGCAATTGTCATGTTGGGATGTTTTTGGTTCATCAATAAAAAAATTGGAGCACCGCTTGATTAAAAGGAGGTCGAGAAAATGATTACTGTATTATTTGTTGTGATTGGAGCCGTTTTATTTTTCTTCTTTAGCCGTTCATTCTTTGGACTATTGTTCTCGATGGACAATTATAAAAATCACCAAAAACGAATGCGTCAACTTCAATTCACAGAAGACGGAAAACGAGTGAATGATGACACGAAAGAGGCAATCGACAAGATTACCTCTCCTGTTATCAAACATATCTTGCCAAGATTCCGAATGAAAGACCGAGAGACACTTGAAAAAGAACTCCGCATGGCAGGATGGGATGTATATTACACGCCTGAACAATTTATGGCGATGAATGTCATCACGAAGCTATTGGGTCTTATCGTTGGATTCATGGTCTATCAGATTGCACCATTATTCGGAGTTGTCGCATTTGTTGCTTTATTCTTTGGATTTAATGTATTTTTCAAAAATACATTAAAAGAACGCCGGAAGAAAGTTTTCCAAGCATTCCCTGATTTCATTCGTGTCATTCAAGGTTACCTATCTGCAGGTATCCCACTTGCGAAAGCGATTGAGGAAGCATTCCCGTATATGTCGCCAGAGTGGAAACGTATTATGAAATCTTTCTTGGTAAACACAAATATGCGTTCTCTTCATGAAGCAATTGAACGAATTAATGATGATGTTGATATCTTTGAAATTCAAGAGTTCTTTTCTTTGGTGAAATTGAACCTGGAACAAGGAATTGATGTAAAAGAAAGTTTCTCTGGTCAACGGGAAAAGGTTATGGATATGCAATACGAGGTCATGTTAGAAAAAATTGGACACCGTCAATTAATGGCGACAGTTATCCAAGGACCTTTGCTACTCACCATGATTGTTGCTTTCGGTTTGCCAACATTAAATGCCATGATGAATTTTGGTGGCTAAAACTTGCTTGAGCAAGAAAAACTTGTCTGAGCGATTATAAAAGATATGAAACGATTGTAAGATAGCAGAAATGGAAGGCGAAAGCTGGAAGTAAAGATAAAACATATAAACAAGGGGGAATTTGATTATGAAAAACATGATGGAACGAGCAAAATTTGTATGCGGTGGGGAAGAAGGGGCGTCTAACGTCGAACTTATTATCTGGTTCTCAGTCGTATTCATCTTAGCACTTGCACTTTACGCATTTGGTGATGACATTCAAGGATTCTTGAGCGATTCTGGTGACTCAGTAAATGGACTTAGCGACCAAGTCAACGACGGCAAGCTCGATGTTGATAAAGGACGTTTCTAAAACAGGACAATCTGTCCTGTTTTTTTGTTGTACCTAGATTCGACTGTCATTTAGGTGTATTTTCCAAGGCTCGCATCTATAATACAGCAATATGTTCAATAAGGCGGTGAGACAATGTATTGGTATAAACGAGTTAAGGAATTGATGAAAGATAAAAAAGGGTCGTCTGTCATCGAATTTGTAATGGGACTATTGCTGTTTGTAACCTTTGTTGCATTCGTTGTGGATTTACTGCTTGTAGGCGGAAAACGATTTAATGTCGGACAAGAGGCGACGGATATATCAAGAACACTTGCAAAACAAGGTGGTGTCATGAGCGTTACCCCAGAAGGTTATCCTGGAGGTGATACAGCCTATCTGACCAGTACCGAAATGCTTCAAAAAATTGAAAAACGCATGAAGCGTTCTGGTCTAGGAGAATACGGAGATGGTGTATGGTTTGTCACCCTCACTGAATTTGACAATGAAGGGAATGAAATCCGCTCTGGAAGATTGACGCCGAATACAAACTTTAAAGTCGATTATATGAACTCGATGGATGTGAAAATCAGTGCCAGCTATCGATGGAGACTCATGCGGTTTATTTTAGCTGACAACGCACCGGATAGTCCAGTTACGGCAGAACGTCATTCGGTATCCGAGTTCAAATACAACTTTAATGATTGGAAAGGAGAAAGATATGATTCTGACCCATTGGATGAATATGAAGAACCCGATTACGGAGACTATGAACCTGGTACTGACCTAGATGAAGGAACCGGAGAAGATAGTGGAGACACAGGAGGTGAAGGAGATGCAGACCAAGAAGAAGACATTATTGACGACGGACAGGGAGATGGGAACAGTGGGGAAATCGACTTCCCGATTGAAGAGCCGATTGAATAATGAGAAAGGAAGTTACTCGATTATTGCGGTGATGCTAATTTTCATTATTCTAATTGCTGTTGCCGCTTACACAGACATGATTACGAAACGCTGGACAATCAATGAAGTCCAAGCGGTCATGGACTTATCTGGAGGGAACACGCTGAAGAAACATGTCAACCTGAATGAACTCTATCAAGAAAAGATTGGAGACGGTCGTTTCACATCAGATAAGAATAAAGAGCAAATTAAAAGTGAACTTGAAGCGGCTGTAGATGAAGATTATCTTCGAAAAATTGAAGATGCTTATAAAGAAGAATTGTTCAATCAAATCAAAGTAAACGATACGATTTCAAGTGTTCAAGTCACAAATCTTGATGTTGATTTTGGCTACACGAATGAAGGGTTGGGTGAAAAAGCAACACCTCGTCCACAATTCGTCATTGACTCTGTTGTTCAACTAGAAGTGAAGACATCGAATCAATTCGATACAGGAGCCAATTACACGTCACAAGTGTTCAGCTCCTTCAATAGCTCTAACTTTGAAGTGACAGTGATTGATAAACCAAAAGACGGGAAACAGACATTAGCTGTTCGAAGCGTGACACGCCTCGTTTATCGTTAACAACAAAGGGTTGGCTTACTGCCAGCTCTTTTTATGTTGACAATAGTCAATTATTTATGCGACAATATTGAATAGAAAAGAGGTGGTAAAATGGATTTTATCAAGGAATTTGCAAGTCCTCTACTAAATGAACCCATTGTTTTATTCATCTTTATCAGCTTTCTGCTGTATGCCGGGGTTCGTGATTTTCAAACAAAACTCATTCGAGATAAACTGAACATTTTCTTTTTGTCTACGGCAATTGTTTTGATGGTACTAACTGGACTTTCGGATGCATTCGCCTTTGAGACCATTCGACTGGAATTTGGTTGGAGTAATGTTGCTGGACTCATCATGGGATTCTTGTTCTTATTCATTCCTGCATTCATCAAAAATCAACCGATGGGCGGAGACATCAAGATTTCAGCTGTCGTTGGATTTTGGCTAGGATATGAAGCGATGCTTGGCGTCCTTTTGATTGCGACACTCGCAAACTTACTCTATTGGGTAGGGGCATTTTATGTATATAAAAATTTCGGAAGCAAAACGCTGATGCCGTTTGCTCCGTTTATTGCTATTGGAGCGTTAGTGTTCTATGGCACAGCTTATTTCTTATAAAAGAAGGGATGATAAAACATGAAAGAAATTATTATGACAGACTTTGATAAACTACACTTTATGAAGATTGTTCATTTTTTAAATGATGGTGTCATCGGTCTCGACATCTTCATTCTAGAGAATTATCAAGCAACTCAGCTGAATCCTGGTGTCTTGTCACCAGAAGACGAAGGCAAACTGATTTCTGGCGTGTATGACCGACCAGCAACGAAAGAAGAGGTATTGATGGCAGAGGAAATCTTGGAAAAACGAGCGGAATACGCATTAAACAAGACGATTCAATACGTCAATGCGTTTGGTGAGTCAACACTATTGACTATGCTTGAAGTGGGTGGACGCTATTTTGCATATATCAATGACAAACATCTTCGTTTTAATCGCTTGGCAGAGATTGTACTGACTCCTGAAAACCTTCCTCCAGACATTGGCGAAGTGCCAAAAGACTTCTTGCCGGCTGTCATTCAGAATCTACCGGAAGAGATGCTTCCACAGAAGAATAAAGGGATGACCATTCAAGTCGGAGAAGGAGTGTTCTTGCGTTTAAGACGGCACTCCATGACAATGTTTGCAACGGTCATTATTATGGATATTGAAAATGATGTCGTGAAGAGCTTATCTGCACCGCTTGGATTTGCACTTTCTTTTAAAAACGGAGCATGGGAAGCACTTCCTGAAGACCCTGAGCTCACTGGGAAGATGCACGAAGAGATGCAAAAAGCCTTTGACCATGTGAATCTTGAATTGAGCATGTTAAACAATCAGCCGAATGTGTAAGAAAAAGGACGTCCTTCATGGGCGTCTTTTTTATACAAAAAAAGAACCGGATATCCGGTCCTCTATTATTCTTTCTTTGGTTCTACTGGCTTTGTCACTTTTTTATCGTCTTTCGATTCGTCAATTAATGGCTCTTGTTTAACAACGTTTCCATCCTTATCGACTTTCACCATTTCTTTTCGGACGAAGTCATAGAGTTTTTCCTCTCCAAATGCTTTCTCCTTCATATCTGACAAGAGAACGTCATCTGTCAAACCGATATTGATATACGAAATCTTACCGCTCTTATCAACAAATAGGAGAGTTGGAACAGTTGCTACGGCAAGCTCTTTGATTGCCAAATTCTCAATGGACTTGTTTTTATCCCCGACAATGGCTATAGAGTCTTTCGACCACTTCGTTTTCTCACGATGTGCCTTCACGTCCTCTGATTTATCAATCGGGTAGAGGTTGATAACCGGAATCTTGTCTTCCCCTTTTTCGAGAGTTTGAATGACCGGTGCGAGTTCTTGACATACTTCACAAGTGGATTTGGAAATGTTGACGATATACGATTTATTCTTATAATCGTCTGACGTAATAGTTTTTCCGTTTAAATCTTTTCCTTCAAACTTCGGCATTTCTCTTCCGATTGTCTTTAAGGCATATTCCATAGAGTAGGTATCAGGATAGCTAAGTTTAAACCGACTCATCCCTTCTTCTGAATAAGCCGTTAGGATTTCTTGTGCGGATTTTGAATAGTCCACTTCAACGGAAACCTCTTTTAATTGAACTTCTTCTTTTTCAACTTCTTTCTTTTCATCCGTCTTAGCGATTTGAACTGGTTCGTCAGCTCCAGGTGCCTGTTCTTTCGGTTCATTACTACAAGCCACACCCGTAATCATAACCGCACCGAGTAGCCCTGCTACAGCCCACTTCTTCGTTTGCTTCGTTCTTTTATTTTGTTTCATACATATCACTCCTTTTAAATAGTTTTATTCTTATATAAACCTATCACGTCTACCAAATTATAAAATATAATTTGACAATAGTCAATAAAAGAAAGGTTAACCCTGATGGAGTTACCCCTCAAACCGCATTAGACCGCACAAAATAGACTATAGTCAACATAAAATTATACTATAGGTAATAGTTGGTCGGGATATCGCATAAAATATGTGGCTTTTTGGGATTTTCTTTCCTGAAATCTGTTGCAGACGTTGATGACCTAAAAAAATGATGGGGGTTGATTGGAAGTGAATACAGAAGAAATTGTAGTAAATGATACTGTCCGATTAGAAGAGTTGGCTGATATGCTTTTGGAGCAAGAGGATGGGGATATCACAGAGGATATCTTGATTTTTATTGACGATGAACCAAAAGAGGATTATGTCCCGGAGAAACTTGAACAGTGGGAAAAAGAGATTTATGCCGTCGAGAATGAGAAATTGATTCACCACGTCGCAAACAAATTCCGTAACACACGACTTCCATATGATGAATTATTCTCTGTCTGTATGATGGGCTTTACAAAAGCTCTCAATGCCTACGATAAAAAACGTGGAGTTAAACTTTCTACGTTTGCTGTGAACTGTATGCAAAATGAAGTGAAGTTCTTCTTACGCAAAGAGAAAAAGCATCGGGATAATACTGTTTCGATGGGGATGGTTCTTTCACAAGACAAGAACGGAAATAACTTCGAATTAGAAGACATCTTGAGTGAGCATGCCAATGAAGAAGTCCTTAGCATCGAAGATAAATATGAAATCGCTGAAGATAAGGATATTATTATGGAGGCGATTGAACAACTGACAGAACAAGAGCAATATATCATGAACTCACGATATGGATTGAACGGTCTGCAGGTCAAAACACAAAAAACGATTGCAGAAGAGATTGATATGAGCCAGGCAAATGTCTCAAAAATTCAAAAGAACTGCATCGATAAAATCAAAAAGTATGTGGAAGCCACGTATTCAGACGAACGCATCCATTTATAATGAAAAGGGATTGTCCATTGGGATAATCCTTTTTAGTCGTTTTAGGACAAAAGAAAAACCCCACCTGATGGTGGGGCAGAACAGAGCATTACGCTCCTTTGTTCTTATTCTCTTGGAACGAGTTCGTCATGGCAGACCCATCTACATAGCGTGCAACACGATATGCGTTGATATGAGACTCCACAACAATGGCGAAGATTTTAAGGTCATCTACCGAAAACGGAACCATGACTTTTACTTCACTTGATTTTGGAACGATAAGTCCAGTCGCATTTTCTTCACCACGACCTCGCTCACCAACCAACATGAACGGAACTTTTGAACCTGGTTGAATCTTGAACTGACGTGATTCAGAACCGCCGTCCGGACGAGATTTCCCTTTGTTCGCCAACGCCGCCGCAGATGTACCGCCCATTTCTGTAAAGATGGCACCTGGGTATTTTTTGCCCCCGGCTTTTTCTTTCTCAGCAAGAGCCGCAATTTTCCCGCTTAGAATGTCTTTCGCCAAAAGCAACGCTTTGTCCATGTCCATATAAATCGTGACATTATCTGTCATACGTTCACCTTGTGGTTTCTTTTCGTCATACTTGGCGAAGTTAATCATCACTTTGCCAATCTCAAATCCGTTGTTGAGAACCTCCACGAACGTATCTTTACCAGACACCTTCAAGAGTTGTTGTGGGTTTTTCTTCGAGTAATCTTTTGCCATACTGAATCCTCTCCTTTATGGGTAAATATTTTTTCAACTTGTTGTTATACTCTAATTATAGAGCTAATATAAACAATTGTCAACTGATAAATTGACTAATGTATAAAAATATCATAAAATAAAAACAGAGAGAAACGTGAAAGGAAGTGGTTATTTGCAACAATATGAATCCGATTTATCTGCTCTCTTTTGGGAGACGCTTGAAAAACAATATGGGTTAAAGGATGGACAGCTTTATGAGTATTTAGTGCTTCGGAGCTTCACAGAACAGATTCGAAAAGGACGTGTGCCGAATCCCGATTTAAAACAGCTCCGATGGAATCTCATCCGGTCAATCATGGAAGAGTGGAAATGTGAGGGGCAACTCGTTTCCTTCATGGGAGACACGTTTCGACTAACTTCCTCATCCCTGCAGAACATCAGCATTGATTGGCATCAACGGTATGCCTATTTATTCTATGACGGGGACTTTGAACGTGACATCCTTTTTAAATGGCAAGCCCTTCAAAAACAAGCTAAAATTCGTCAATCCAAGTGGTCTAAGAAACCATTCTTCACCATTATCCTCCAACAGGAATACCTCCACCAATTAAACTCCCTTTATCGTATCCAAAACTTCACCGAAGTAGCTTCCATCGACAATCTCGTCTTCCTTGAAGAAAGATTCCCGATTCGAATGGAAGTCAAACTAGAACGACTCCTTCATCCACACTTATCATTTGAATCTCACATGGAACAATTGTCCGAAACTAGATTGGAAGAATACCTGTATCAGCATCTGTCATTGTTGGAAGACGGATTACGTCCAGTCAAGAGACAGTATAGTCTTGAAAATGGTCGTATTGATATCCTGGCAAAAGATAGAAATGACCATATCGTCATCATTGAAGTAAAAGTGGATTCTGACACCGACCTTGTGTGGCAGGAAGAGTATTACGTAAAAGAAATTGAAAAAGTGTATGGAGTAGGGAATGTTCGCTTTATGGCAGTTGTACCGAAATATGAGGCTCACATCTTGAATAGCATACATGAAAAGAAACACTGTCAGGTTTTCACCTTTGATGCAGTTATGAAGGGAACAACATTGAAAGCATTACATCTCAAAAAAGAAGGAGTGATGGCAGGATGAATCAATATGAAGAGCAGAAACAAAAAGTACAACAGCTGGAAAAGAAATTGGAACGACTCAAAGACCGAAATCGTCAGCTTGAGAGCCCGGGGCATCGCATCGAAGTGCGTTATGTGGAAAAGGTTTTGCGATTGGAGCGAGAAAAGCTCATACGATTGGGAAAAGAACATGGATAAAACCTGTGTAACAACCTCTTTTGTGAAGAAAATACTCCATGATGCTCAAACCGTCAAGAAAACAACAGAGATTGTTGCAGTGGAATTGAAAGAGGATACCTTCGTTCAGTCAAAAGAAGGAGTAGAGATTGGGAGAACGGGAGATTATCTTGTAATAAACAATGGTGGAGCCTCTGCCGGGTATATCATTCAAGGTCAAGTATTTCATGAATTGTATGAGCAGGTCGGAGAGAATCGTTACAGAAGAAAAGGGACAGTTCTTGCGTACCAGATGGACGAGCCTTTCTATATTATCCCTACTTGGAACGAAGGACGCCCATTGTATTCATCAGAAAAAGGTGGGTATCTCCTGATTCACAATGAAGATGACTTCAATATCTGTTCATTCGAAGACTTCGAGATGACCTATAAATCTGTAGAAGCGTAGAAAATCTACGCTTTTTCTTATGGTTACGCCATGAATGCATAGAATGATAGAAACGTAAAAATTGGTGTCGAGTCATCGACCTTCAAATAGATTGGTTGAAAAACATTTTACTTTAAAAGGAGACTATTTTATGAACAGTACATTGGTTATTTTAGTCGGGATTATTTTCCCACTCTTTGTCGTTCTCAAGAAAGATATCAAAAATCGTCAAATGAAAAAGCAGGTAGGAGAGGAAATGGAAGATTTTCTCGTCAAGGAGACAACGACAGAATGGTTGGCTGGTTTAGCGATGTTTGGCTCAGCGTTTCTCCTTCACGCTCAGTCGATGTTTTGGTATGATGGGATGATTTTAGGGACGCTCACACTCTTTACAGGAGTCGTATTGACAGGCTTGAAGGGAATGCAAGACATGAAACATGCTCGCCTTCAAGACGTCTTTACAATGAAAGACATGCGATTTTTATTAAGTCATGTTGAGCAAGGAAAGACCGCTCTCAATCAGGATGAAACGGATGACTTATTAATGACTGTTTTGGATGCGGAATCGTTGAACGAGGCACTGTTTATCAAAATGGGATTGGTTAACCTTCAAAACCTGGAAGCGGAGTTGGTGGAAGAAGATGATGTATTAAAAGAGGAATTGGTGCAGGCACTCTTATACAACTGGAATAGCTTTCGTCAAAAACAACGCAATACAGTTGTCGAGGTAACTTCATTAAAGAATTAAAAGTGAAGACACGATAAAGAGGGCATTTAGCTCTCTTTTTTATGTTTTCAGGCGAGTTGAATAGCATAAGAAAACAGTAAAAATTGGTGTCGATTGAATCGACCTTTATATAGATAGTTGGAAAACAATTTATTTCAAAAGGAGAGAGTTATATGTTGACAGGATTGATTATTGGATTGGGAATGGTTGTTCCTGGTTTCCTCGGAATCCGAAATTGGAAAAAGATGTCCGACTTGAAAAAACGAATGCCTCTGCATTTGCAACACCTGATGAGAAAAGGGGGTCGTCTGAATGGGCTTGCCCTTGGTTCGATTGCATTCGCTGGCATATTACTTTTTTCAATTGCAGAGGAAATGCCAATAGTGATTGCGATTTCAACAATCATGTTGTTCTTCACCGTTATTAACCTAATGATTGATGCCTTGTGCAGATGGAGTCCCCTTGGGATTTACAATATTTTTTCTGAACGTGAATTAGGAGCGTTGGAAGATATTCGACGAGAAATTCTAAGAGCGGAAAATAAAGGACAAAAACATCGTATTTTCACAAACGAGAAAGCATCTGAAATTGGAGATAACGTTTGGGTTATCGATGGTAAGGGGTTTGATGAATTCAGGTTACACACATTAAGTGAATCTGAATTCGAACAGGCGTTGGTTCTAAAAGAACAGTTGTACGACTTTTTTGCCGCTCAAGAAATGAGATATGAAACAAGGTTCACATTGAAGCAATTCCACGACCAATTTGAGCTCGCAAATGAAATCAATGAAGGATTCAAACGCTTGCGTCAAGCGGCAGGAACGATTGAGAAGCCACTATTGGATGAAAACGAAGAGACCGGAACGAAAGCATTGCAAGACCCCGTTATCGAAAACATTAACGAACTGCTTTCATCTGAAGAGGTGGCACCGGAGAAAAAAGAAAAACTGGAAACCCTTCAGCAGGATATCATGCAAAAGCTGGAGGAATCGAAGAAAAATTATAGTCGTGATAGAGAAGCGGAAGCGGTGCTGATTGCCGGAGCGAACTATCACCGATTGAACAAAAAATATTAAACAGTCAGAGGCGGGAATTCCTGCCTCTCTATTTTAGGAGGAATCATCATGAAAAAGGAAATGACATTGGTAAAAGAAGTGGCTGAAAAAGTAGAACAAGCAGGAGGCAAGATGTACTTTGTCGGAGGGTTTGTTCGTGACCGGTTACTTGGAAAAGAATCAAAAGATATCGATGTTGAGGTACATGGGATTACAGAGAGACAACTCGTAGAGATTCTCAAGACGTTTGGTCAGGTTGACTTGGTGGGTGAATCGTTTGGTGTCTACCTCATCAAAGGTGTCGATATCGACTTTGCGATGCCTCGTACCGAACGGAAGACAGGTGATAAACATACGGACTTTGATGTCACAGTAGACCCATTCATTGGCACATACGAGGCATCTAAGCGTCGAGACTTCACTATGAATGCCATTATGGAGGATGTGATGACAGGGGATGTCACAGACCACTTCAAAGGTGTTGAAGATATCCAAAATCGTGTCATTCGACTCGTAGATGATGTCACGTTCAAGGAAGATGCATTACGTGTTCTTCGTGCGATTCAATTTTCAGCTAGATTTGGCTTTGAGATTGAAAGGGATACGCAGGAGGTCATGAAAGAAATGGAGTTAACACATCTTGCGAAAGAACGGATTTATATGGAAATCGAAAAGGGGATGACGAAAGGCTGTCCGAAGAAATTTATCACGGAAATGAAAAAATATCCTAGCATCCTAAAAATCTTACCTTCGCTTGAAAAGGTGGAAACAGAAAACTTGTTGAAAGAAAATGACTTAACCTTCAACACGGTAATGATGTCGCTTCATATGGACGAAAGTTCATTCCAAGGGTGCGTTCATGACATGATTCAAGACAAACAAGGAAGAAATCTCGCTTCTGCGACACGTGCCTTTATCCAGGCAATCCGTAAGGCGAAAACAGCTGAGGATATGGCTCTTGCCGTATCACTTCATCGTGGTTTCGTTGAAAAACAGGAAGGGTTTATTAATCTAAATCGTTCTATCCTGTTTGATGTTGAGACGAATTCTTTGTTCGGTCAAATTGTGAATCAAAAGAATCAAGTGTTGTTTGTGATTAATGGAGATTGGTTGATGTTGTTAGGTGTGAAACCTTCACCACGATTCAAGCAACAATTGGATGAAGCTCATGCTCTCTCGTTTTTAGGATTCAATGAAAATGAAATTCAACAACACATTTTTAAGGGACGAAGCGTATGAATGTCACGGATTTGAGATATCAATTGAAGAAACTACTTTGGTCAGATGAACTGCTCTTGATTTTAGAAGATGTTGGCTGGAATGATGGAGGATGTCGTTCACTAATGAAAGCATTCCAAATTTGGTTTGACTCGGAAGACGTCAAGACTTATCAAATTGTCAAAGATTCTAGTCAATGGCATTCTGAACATGCGTTTATCAAAATAGGAGATTGGTTTGTAGATGGAGACGGTGTCTCTAGCTATGCTCAAATGGAGTATAGATGGTTGTACGAAGAACATCTACCTACTGTTATCATTAGAGATTTTGACCCAAACACTGAGCCAGACTTAAATGGTGAAAAACCTTATTATGTATCTGATGAAAAGATTCATCAAATTGTTCGTCATTTGGATGCAACCTTTCATAAAGAAAACATATTAAATTTGCTATTAGCATAACTCAAAGGAGCCATAGATTTTATGGTTCTTTTTATTTTGCTCAAAAGGAGAAAAAACAGCACAAAACGGATTCAATTTTCATGCATTATATAGGTTTATGTTTCGGGAAAGTTGCACATGTGCAACATTTTGTCGAAAGTGTCTTTCAATTGGCTCTGTTGAGCGATTTAATTTTTATTCAACATCACTATTATCTCTTTTTTATTCTCTTTTATTGCTCAAACCAAATATCATTGATATTTTGACAATAGTCAATATAGAATGATATATGTGTATTAAATGAACGCATAGAGCAAAAGGAGGCAGATTATGGAAAAGAGAATGGTGAATATGCGATACCCTGTGGTGTTGCTCAAGAAGATTGATGCATATCAAGAAGATAAAGGGTTTACGACTCGTACCCAAGCCATTATCCACTTGATTCAAGTGGGGCTTGAAAGAGCGGAATTGAATCAACGAAAGGGTGATGAAGAATGAGTAAAAAAGGAATGAGCACGCAGGGGAAGGTACTTGCCGGACTCACCGTCCTATCTGTTGGTCTATTTGGCTACCAGAACATTTATGTACCAAACTTCGAAATGGAGAAAGAAGCGATTGTTTATGTCGCACGAGATGACATTCCGGCTTACACAGAAGTTGATGCCACGATGTTTCAAGGCGTCTCGATTACAGAACGCTCTGTGGTTCCTGGAAGCGTAACGAACATCGCATCGGTGGATGGCAAGAAATTATCTGGAACGTTAAAGAAGGGTGAACTGCTTTCTACCGCTCGTTTGACAGATGATGCTGTCATGGAAGGGGAATTATTGACGGAGGTCAAGATTGAATCCAACCTTCCACTGAAAGACAACGATAATATTCGAATCTTTAAGAAATACCAGGGTGAAGGTGGAAAGTTCATCGTAGAAGAATTATTTGATTCGAAAAAAGTCTTTACAAAAAATACGGTCTTTGGCGTCGTTGAAGAATCTGCAAGTCAGTCACAAGGTGACGGAATGAAGTTTTATCTGAAACTTGACCAAGAAGAAGTACTGAAGTACGAAGAAGCGATTTCAACGGGTCAAATCATCGCTGTGAAAATCATTGGTGATGAAGCCGTTCAAGCGACAAAGGGTCAAAGTGAGTCAGAGACAGAAGCATCGGGACAAACAAAGTTAGTCTCAGATAAAGAGCCGATTCAAACAGATGATAATCGTGGAACGGTTCAGTATACGGTGAAAGAAGGAGAAGAGCTTTCTGGAATTGCGGAGACTTTCTTCACATCAGAATCAAAACTTCGTGAAATGAACGATGGTATCACAGATGTTGAAGCGGGAGACAAGATTCTTGTTCCAGCCATCTAAGAGGATTTACCGAAACATAGGTAACCAAAAAGGAGGAGTTAATCTATGAAACAAGCAAAAGTAATTGTGTTTTACCCAGCCACTCAAGGAGTGGGTGGTAAGTATGTGGCAACAAACGTAGCTCATACCATGAAAGAACAACACCCTGAAAAAACAATCGCATTAGTCGATTTTGATTTCCGTGCCCCGTTTCTTGCCGGTTATTTGACTGACAATGATAAGGTGCATGGCGTTGATAACTTGATTGAAAAAATTGATGGGGGATTCCTCAACAACGACTTGTTCAAAGAAAATATGGTCACGTTAAATGGCATTGATGTTCTAAAAGGAACAAAGCTTGGAAAAAACCATTATTTCATTGAACAGAAACACATCGAGGAAATCTTGACTTTTTTACGCCGTCTATATGACGTCGTTCTGATTTCCGTGTCGTCTGACACCGATAATGCGGGAACAACTACCGCTCTATTCAATGCAGACGAAGTCGTACTCGTTAGCCGAAATGACTTTACGTGCTATTCGGTCTTTGAAAGTGCCATGGACATCATCAATTTCTATAAAAAAGATGAGGCGGAAGTTAAATTTGTCTACAACCAGTTTGATGAATCTTCGAATCTTGAATTCAACACATATATCGGAAAAAATGGTTTGCCTGTTATTGGAGTCGTTCCATTTGCCTCAAATACGATTGACAACCGTGACTTGAAAGAAAAAGTATTCAGCGGATTGATTAAGCGAAAAAAACAAGAGACACCATTCGATGAGATTCTCAAAGGTTTATCCCTTTGATTTTCTCGGACAATGATGTGTAAGGAAAAGGGGGAACAAATATGAGTTCACGAAAGAACCCGATTGTGGTCAAAAAACAGGGTAAGAAATATAAGTTAATTGAGTTAAAACGGGAAATGGGGCGTGAGTTCCAAATCCTGGAGATGTATGACCGAAATCGAAAACCTTTGGGTCGATATGACGTTCAACATACACCGCTCTTGTCTGTAGATGGCGAACTAGAGATTGTTAAGTTTGTCTATAAAAAAGCAGACGGGACGTATGTGGATGAAGAAACGCTTACGCTGTTGAAATCAAATGAACGAACTTCTTTTTTAACAGATGAAGAACTCAAATATGAAGAAATTAAGAAACGTCTTCAAGAGGTCATGGAACGTCCGGAAGGAACACCTGTCGAGGTGGAAAAACATACAGAGTTGCTGAAAGAAACCACCGTTCACGAAGGGGCTCGAAAATATGTCCTCAGTAAGATTCGCAAATATTTAGCGACTTGGAATGTGGTCAAGCGTCAAGAACTAGAGTCTTATGCCTATAAGCTTTATGCTGATTTATATGGGATGGGAGCCCTTCAAGAACTCGATGATGATGAAGAAGTCGGGGAGATTATGGTGAACGCAGTCACCTTCCCGGAATTTAGCTGTGACGTGTATTACATCAAGAATGGTGTGAAGTACAAATCAGACAAGACCTTCTCCAACCTCAATGAGCTTGAAAAAGTCTTCGACCGTGTCATCTACTTCTCCAAAAAAGAACGGAACAACGTAGAGAATGCCATCATTGAAGCCATTCGCCCTAACCGTGACCGTGTAAACATGGTCACACCGTTCGCCTCAGATAACTGGCTCCTGAATATTCGAAAATTCACTAACTTCATTCCAAACCTTGACATGATGAAAAAAAGCGGAACAGTCGATGAATTTGTTGACCGATTAATGGACGTGCTTGTTCGAGGGAAAGCCAATATCGGAATTGGTGGTGCAATGGGTACAGGTAAGACGACATTCATCAACTTCCTTCTCACATACACTGACCCGATTGAGCGAAAAGTTGTTATCGCCTCTGTTGCGGAGACCGATGTAGACCGTGTGCTGAAAGGGCATGACGTTGGGGTGTTCAACGTGGATGAAGAGCGTGGGTTTACCTTCGAAAAACTTCTGAGAACATCTCTCCGTACAACCGCTGACCGTGTTATCATCCCGGAATCCCGTGGTGGCGAGTTTAAACAGCTGTATGAAGCGAACTTAAAAACTCGTGGAAACATGTTCACGGCTCACGCCCTGGATGATGAATCCTTCATGGAAATGTGTGTGGATATGTATATGTCTTCACCAGATTCAGGGAGTGAAAGTTCAACTCACATCAAGAACAAATTGACAAAAGGGATTGATGTCGTGCTTATCATGCGTAAGGTTGGAGATAAAATCCGGATTAAGTCCATCTCTGAGATTTTGGTCAATGAGAAGGGTGAGTATGCGGGAATGAATCCTCTTTATGTATGGACATTTGACCCTGAGAATCCGCTTGATGGAGCGTATGCTCGAACAGAAAATCGTTTGAGTCAAAGATTGAAAACGCAGTTAAACGAGAACGGCGTCATGATGTCGGAGATGCAAGACCTGTAAGGAGAGAATGTTCTCTCCTTGCTTTTTAAAAGAAAGGAAGTGATGGAATGGAAGCAGTGACTTCAAAAGTAGACAGTTTGATTCAAACAACCATGACGTACATGAATGCAGACAATATCATGGTCATGCTCGTCAACATCATGCTTCTTGTAACCGTGCTCTATGCGTTAGGGTATTACCTGACATATCTAAATAATGAGCGAAAACGATTCCGTTTGCGAAGCGGAGTTGTGAAGAAGAGTAAGGGTGTGAAGCTGATTCAGAAATTTAAAGCCCTGAATAAAATCTACGATGAATTAGAAATCGTCATGGCGAGTAAAGGAAAAGAACATATCACAGACACTGTATTCTTTATTTTTACCGGAATCTTAGCGGCAGTATCGCTGACATTCATGGTGTTTAAAGTCTACATGATGGCAATTCTCGCACCGGTTGGATTAGCATGGTATGCTCGTCGCCTTTTGCGAGAAATGAAACAGGACTCGATTGTGATGGTCGAACGTCTCTTGCCAAGTGCCATTGACAATTTCATCCGTATTTCCACTCGTCATAATGACGTAAAAACGATTCTCTACGAAACGTCTAAAGTGGTGGATGAACCGCTTCGTGGTGTGCTAGACACCTTATCTAGCCGTATGATTTCACGAAACCCTCGTGAAGTGCTAGAGGAGTTCTCAAAAGAATACGAAAACGTTTGGTTGAAGAGTTTTGCGTTCACGCTTATCAGCTATATGGAAGATGCGGATAAGGAAGCGACGATGAACAACCTGAGAAACCTTCGTGACATTTTGTATCAAGAGAATGAAGGAAAAGTGAAACTCGCTTCGGAACGTAAATACGGAATTATGATTAACTACGCTTTGGCTGTTGCCGGAGTCGTCGTAGCGATTGCAAACATCTTATTCAATCCAGAAGGAAAAGAGTTCTTCTTTGGAACCTTCTTCGGACTGGTTTGTTTAATCGGTGGTTTTGCAACGATTCTAGGGACGATTACCTTAAACGTGCGATTAGCAAAAATTAAGAAATAAAAGGGGGCAATGTCATGTCAGATGTATTAATTCAAAACAACTTTCTATACTTGCTTCCTTTAATGGTCGCAATAGTCATTGTTTTATCCACGATGTTATTTTCACAACGAATGAAACACGAAAAAATCTTTGAAGATGAAACAGCAAACTTCTTACATGGTCTTTCGTATTTAAAGCCCTTCGTGTGGTTTATCAATCCGGACGAGACCGATAAGAAAGTGAAGGCACAGCAGACGTTGATTAACAAAGCTGGACTTCACACAAAGCTGAATTATCGTTCGTTCATCAGTTTGCAGATTCTGTTGTTAATTGCTGGTCTTCTCGTATATGGAATTCTATTTGTGAGCTTGGAAGCCTGGCTTGTTTTGATTGGATTCATGTTCAACATGCCAATCGATACAACGCCGGGAGGTTTGCAAAATACAAGATTATTCCTAGCGATGGCACTTTTAGTGGTAATGATTATCCCGACAACGTTACTACGTATGCGTGCTAAACGAAACGATTTCTTGTTTTCACAAGACTTGCCACTTGTTCAGCTATCCATCATTTTAATGCTTCGTGCACGTCGTCCGATTTCAGAGGTGTTGTTCGAGCTATCTCGTACAGAAAATCGTTATCGTGAAATCTTCGAAACAGGGTATCGGATTTATCTTCGTGATAAAGTCGAGGGATATGAATACCTTCGTTCTCAATTTATGGGAACCGGATTTGAAGATGCGATTGATGTTCTGGAAAACATGGGTGATTACTCAAAAGAGGAATCGATTCTTGTATTAGAGAATGGATTACAGCTTTTGATTCGCTCAGGTCAGGAAAAGAAACGTGGAAAAGCAATGCTTGGAACATTATTCTCTCAATTTTCCATGATGCTCCCATTTGGTGGAGTTATCTTGCTTGGAGCGGTTCCAGTTATTGTTTATGCATTCTCGATGCTTAGTAGCGGTATCGCACCAACACCATAAAGAGCAGGTCGAACAATCGACCCGCTCTTTTTTTGTTTGAGGTAGTTATATTTTTTGTTGCCGAATCTATGATAATGTCAGATGCAATTTCTCAACAGAAATCATTCGAAATGTCAAGGTACTCCGACATCTAAGCACGTCTGAGGTAGTTATATAAAAGGTTAAACTATCTATGATAAGAAATGTGCAATTAGTCAATATACCAGACAGACATTCGAATTGTCAAAGGCTAAGACATCGAGAGGTGTTCGAGGGTGAATATTTAAAATTCACGAGTCTATGATAAAGAAGATGGTGCGAGGGAGAAGAAATCGTTTAGAGCTCAAACGACATCTTAAATTCCCTTGTGCAGTCCACAATATGTTGACGAAAAGGCAACAAAAATAAACCAAAAAACAATTATCCATTAAGGGGGAATTTTATTATGAAAAACGTAATTAACAAAATCAAAAACACAAAAGGGTTCGTTTCAATTGAAACAATCTTCGTAGTCGGTGCATTTATCATCCTTGCAGGTATCATCATCTTCTTCGCAAACGGTAAAGCAAGCGATGTATCAAACTCGACGGGTACAGCTGTAGACAATGCTTCTACTGAAACACTTAAAGATACTGGTACAGCGGTTAACGGTTACGACAAGACTACTTTTGGTCAGTAATCTATGAGGAGCGACAATTGTCGCTCTTTTTTATTTTATCTAAAACACGATTAAAGTTGTTGTTTGATATATCAAGAAATAGCATAAGAGAAAAAAAGGAGTGATGGATATGGAAACTATTATCCGTAAGATTAAAGAATCAAAAGGATTTGTATCTATCGAGGTTGTATTTGTAGCCGGAGCGTTAATTGTTTTGGCATCGATGGTTATGTTCTTTTTCAACGGTAAGGCTCATGATGTGTCAAAGACTGCAGGTTCTACTCTTGACGCAGTCAATAAAGAAATGGCAGGGGAAAATGACCCAGCTGGAACAAACCCTTAAAAGAGCTTCTACTAAGCTCTTTTCTTTTTGACTAAAACCAGAGATGTTCAATATTTTTTTATCTCATAGAGTAGTATATCGAAAAGAGATATGAATGAAGGAGAGGATATAAAAATGAAAGTCATCGAGAGATTGAAAAATAAAAACGGATTTATGTCAGTAGAAGCACTTTTTGGTTTAACAGCAATTCTTATGGTCATTATTCTAGCAATCGGATTTTTCACATACATGATTCCAAGACAACAATTAGAACAAGAGGTAAATATTTTGGCACGCACAGCAAAATTGAATGGTGGGTTGACGACGCAACAAGTCGAGGATTTTAAACAAAATCTAGAATCTTACGGATATAAAAAAGAAGAATTAACGGATGCTGTAACAATTCAATTAGAGGACTTTTCCGGAGCGGAGTTTTCCGATGATAGATTTACAGAAATGGGATTGAATAATTTAAGTGTTGTAGCCATCCCAATGAAACGCTCAGAAGGCGATTCGGCGGATGGAGCAAGATACGTAAAGCGTTCAGAAGAGGTTATTATGGAGGTTCGGGTTGAAGTTCCGGCTAAAAAACAAGGGTTAATGGGAGCTTTTTGGTTCTTTGATGTTGAAGATGATACGGTCTCTGACACATATGTGTTAAAAGAACGAGTTGTTTCAGAACGTAACTAAAGGAGGAGTTTACATGTTGAAGATTTTAAAGAATAATCACGGCGGAATTAGCATGTTCACGCTTGTCATTATGATTTTCCTTCTACCCTTTGCGATTTGGGTAGGAATTGAATTGCCTAAATCATACGAAATGAATCAACGAGTGAAAGATGCGGTAGATACAGCGTCTGCAACCGCCGTAACAAGAACAAATGGAATGCCGGAAGATGGTGAGTATATTTATATCAATAAATCTGATGCAGAAAAAGTCGCTAATCAGATTTTCTCTTCAAAGCTTGGTGTTGAGTATCAAGGATGGAATCCAACTACTCAAGAGCATGAATTTCAAATCCCTGAACAATCAGCGATTAAATCTATTGATAAATATAGAGTAAGAATCTTTGACCCGGAAAATCCAGAAGAATGGCTAAATCGTGATGGTCAAAAAGTTGAAACGATTTCAGGCGATGAAAAAATCACTAACTCTTCTGTAATCGTAGAAGCACAAGTGACATTTAAAAAAATTGGTTTATTTGGTGGTTCTAAGGATAAAGATGGAAATTCATTTCGTACTACAACTGTTACTCACGTAGGGATTAGCCAAGCTGTTTTCTGTAAGGGGTGTATAAAACCATGATTCCACAAGAAAGATTTGATTTAATTGAACTATTGAACATGAGTCTTCGTGCACTCGCTGATTATACATGGCATGGAATTGGACTTCTATCCTTGTACTTTATTACCATTGCTTTCGTGGTCTATTTCTTTTCTGGATTATACGGAGAGCAATATGAAATCAGTGTCAAATCTAAATGGATAGTTATCGTATTCGGTATGGCACTAGGATTGCTTGATATGTATATGGGGCAAAACATGGTTCACTACCCAGTCTGGGGAATCCTCGCCCTTCTTTTCTTCATCGATGCAAAGTACCAAGAGCTACCAGACGCAATGAACCTCGTCATTGCGATACTCGGTCTACCGATTGTCATCCAGTCTTTCTTTACGGGTAGTTCTTATCTAGAGTGGACACTCCTTTCGGGCATTCTTCTCTTCTCTATCTTCCTGGCGATTGCGATAGTCAGTCCACTAGGTGGGGGAGACATTAAGATGATGGGAGCGATTGGGCTCTATTTTCCTCTTTATGAAGTTCCTCAACTCTTATTCTTCGGATTTGCCGTCGGTGTTCTTCACGGGATTTATCTCCTACTCTTCACAGACGCAGGCATGAAAAGCAAATTCGCCTTTGGACCCGGTTTGATTATCGGTGTTCTCCTCACTAGTATTTTCTAATTCTAATGAAAGCAGGTGGTGCGTGTGAAAATTAACCATGAAACGATGCTAGACAATAAAGACTTTACAGACAATGATTTTAAAAACCCAACTCCATTGAAGAAAGAGGAAGGGAAAACAAATCCACAGAAAACAAAAATGGTGATACCAAAAAGAAGTTGGTCATTTTCAAAAGAGAATCTATTCTATATGATTCATATGGTTCTTGCATTCCTCTCCCTCATTGTGGGAGGCATCATGGGGCACGTCAGCTTGTTCCTTTTCTTCATTCCTTATGTAGTTACGATTGTGTTAGCGTATCGATTGGGTGGTGAGATGAAAGCGAAAGGTCTTCATCATGTGATGTGGAATCTATCGGTTCTTTCCTCTACCTATACGAATGCCAATATGAGAGCCCTTCGTGAAAGACGAACGGCAATCGGATATGCCGGTCTCGGGTTTATGATTACGGGAGCGATGTTTTCCGGATTATTTCTCATGATAGGTGTGGGATTCACGATGCTCAGTCTTTTCTTCGCTTTTGCCGAGCAAGACAACGAAACGATTTCAAGCTTTTCAAAACAAGTTTCTCAATTATTGCTCATTGGAGGGGTGATGGCTTTGATGATGAATCCATTGGTCGCTCATGGCGTGTTCATCCTTTCTCTTTTCTATCATTATGTATATGAGAAATGGGATGATTATGAGTTTATCATTGATTAATGAAACACTATCTTTTTTGAAGGTAGTGTTTTTGTTTTGCTGAAAATCGAATAAGATATCAAAAAAAGAATAGATAGTGGATGTCTTGTGAGGCATCAGCAAAAGGAGGAAAAGAATCATGAAAGGGATGAAGAAGGTGAAAATTATAACATGCAGTATGATTTTAGCAGGGCTAGGCTTCATGGCATTTGAGCATCCAGATACAGTATGGGGAAATACACCACAAGCAACCTATGTACCATCAGGAATTGCAAAGGTCGAATATCAATTAACGGGAGCAATGAACCAGGATTGGACAACGATTAATGTGGCAAGTGCTACATCAACAACGGGTTTTGATTTAAAACTGACGGAAGAAGGGGCGACACACGTTTTGGTTGCGGCTACGGACAACGCTGGTAACATAGCGATGGAGATGAAGGTTTTCTATGTGGGAAATGACGGAACGAATACTCCCTCTCCAATGAAAAATATTCAATATCGATTATCCGGAGCAACAACTCAAGGGTTGACCGATTATACGGCTCCATTTACAGTTAAGAATGAAGGCAAAACAACGGTTCACATTACAGCGGAAGATATGGCTGGAAACACTGTGACGATGACCCGGGAAGTGAAAATCGACAAATCGTCTCCTATTAATAACGGTGTCACTATCACCCTACAGTAAGTAAAGACCTGAACATTCGGGTCTTTTCTTTTTTCTTGCTCGAACCTTTCAAGATTGATAATCTTTTGAAGAGCATCTATAATAAAATCAAAATATTCAGAAAATTAAGAAGGAGTGGATAATGATGAATCGATTACAATCAAGACTAGCAAAGGCAGAAGCGGAACAAAAGCAAAAGGCGATTAACCTGGCATTGTTTTCAATGGACTATTACTTGATGGCTCTCCATATGGCTCAAGAAAAAGGGTGCGTGGAAGAGATGGAGGAAAGCAAGCTGATGATTGCTGAAATTCGGAATGATTTGATTCGACTTGGACATTACTCAAATGAACGGTGAAAAGGTTTAAAAATTTGACAATAGGTAAAATGAATAATGACAAGAGTCAATAAGTATGATAAACTATAACTACAAAAAACTAGGAGGTTTGAAGCATGAATACAGTAATTGCTGAAACGACCACATTTATCAGTGAACAACACAAAGCACGTTTTGATGAGTTGATGAAGATTCAGATGTTGACCCGAACAAAGATTTTTAACCGGGAGATTGCTGTGATGTATCTGGTGTCGGCACTTCATTATGATAGTCCAGAAGAGCTGTTTGAACCGAAAGGATGCTATCCAAAGGTTGATGTTGCGGTTTCTCGTTTTGTCATCGGTGAGTTAGATGAACGTGATGCCATTGTGTTCTTGCTTGCACAAAACCTATTTAACGGACTTGATGAGTTTGAATCCTTTGGTATTCGAGGTAATGCGACGCCTTATCATTTCGCTTGTCTATTGCGTGATGAAGCGTTCTTGATGGCAGAAGCAACCAATCTATTTATGAACGGCTACAATCAAATGTTGGTTCAATGATAAGAGCAGGGAACCCCCTGCTTTTTGTCTGGTTATAAGTTCTTGCTTAGAAATCTAAAATAAGGTAAGCACGAAACAAAGGAGTCTTGTTAGACCATTTACTTTTAAGGAGGCGTTTCTTTTATGAAACCGAAAATGACTGTAGACGAAAAATATGAGTTCATCCTCAAGAAGCTTTCCCGGAAGTTCCCGGACGCAGGACAAGGTGGATTTGTCGATGGAGACGGATTCTCTATTGATTTTTCAATTCCAGAAGGGGAGCAAGATGTGACCCTGTCGATTCAGGTGGGAGCAGACAATGAACATCAGGAAGGGTATGTGAATGGATATGTGTACGCAAACGATGGGAAAATCGTGTTGCATGCCCATGAGCTGGATTATACCTCTGATGAAGATTTTGAAGCGGCGGTCGTTCGAAATCATGGGTTCATCCTACGACAAGCTCGTAAGTATAAGGAGGAAGCAGAATGAAGCTACAGTATGTGGAGAAAGAACAGGATTTATTCTTAATGGATAAGCATTATGTGCTGGCTCATTGCGTCAGTGAAGACTGTGCAATGGGAGCTGGTATTGCCCTGGAGTTCCGTAAACGCATTCCAGAGATGCCGGACATCGTAAAGGCACAGAATCCGAAAATCGGCGATGCGATTCCATATATAACGAAAGGTGGACGAATTGTGGTGAACTTGTTTACGAAGGCAAAGTACAATCACAAGCCAACGTATGAGACGCTCACAATGTCTCTCATTTCGTTCCGTGAGTATATGAAAAAACATCGTTTTACGCATATTGCGATTCCGTTGATTGGAAGCGGGTTGGACAAGCTCGATTGGAAACAGGTGAGTGGCATTGTTCAGACCGTGTTTGCCAATGAAGAAATGGAAATTGTCGTATGTATCAAAAAGTAAAGAGAGTCGCTTAAGCGACTCTTTTTTGTTTTCGCTTGCTAAGACAGTATTCCGACATAAAAAAGACGATAAATTTGGGTGAAATCACTATATTAAAGTAGGAACTAAGGGTTTGAGTAGTAATATTTTGAATTCAAACTATCTATGATAAAGGGTTTCGCAATAAATACTATAGGAGTGATGTAAATGAAAAAGAAACAAATGATGTTAGCGACGGCAACCGTGCCGATGCTTGCGACAGGTCTTGTCCTTCCAATGGGCAATGAAAGTGTTGTACAGAAGGTGCAAGCAGAAGGAACGAATGAAGTTCAAAATCAAGCGGACGTTTATAAAGATGGGGAGTCTTTGTGGCAAGACAAATACAACCCTTGGCATATGGCGTTTACCGGTTTAAATAAAGAATTTCAACTGGTTGATACGTATTATGATGGGCAAAAGATGGTGGAAGATGTACGCCAATCAAAGACTGGCGTACCTTTTAAAAAGCTGAAGACAGAATCTGGTAAAATCTTTGCTTACGGATTGAAACAGGATGCCTTAGAAGGTGTCTTCAATCAAGAAACAGGATTAGTAGAGAAGTTTCCTTCAGCTGAGAAACACCCATTCGGGTTTTTAAATACACTTTATTACTCAAATCCTACGACTAACCTCTCTCGCTATAATGCTATCAACCAGATGGCGGAAATCAACGGAGTGTTAATCGCAACGACCGGAAACCCTGGTAGTAGCACGCAATATTATTCGATTTCACGAGACAATGGGGAAACATGGGAGAATATTTCTGACCAAATGAAATCGTTAGGCTATTTTGAAAAAATCACCTTAACTGATGGTAAATTAACTGCTCAACGTGTGGCGGGTGGGAAAACCATCGTGTCTGAATCGACTGACGGATTGACCTGGTCAGATAAATATGCGATTTCTTCACCATATATCGGATTCGACATCTATGAAACCGAAAGCCGAATTGTTGCATTTATCAACAGCACGGTCTACATTTCAGAAAATGGTGGAAGCACATTCTCTCAACAAGCCTTGCCTACTGGAGCCGCTAAACCGGTCTTTATGAATGGCAAGTTTGTAACATTTGTTCAGGATGACATCCTCTATAGTGAAGATGGAAAGACGTGGAAGAAAGCAACTGAACCAGCATTAGATGTTCGGAAGATTTATGCAGACCCGATTGGTAAACGATTCATTGCGTTATCGAAAGGATACGTTTCCGTTTCGGAGGATGCTGATACATGGACTTCACTTGATATGAATTTATCGTTTGAACCTACAGGCATTGTTTTTGATGATGAGTTAAGGCAGAATAAAACTCTTGAAAACAAGAAAACGATTGTCACTGCGAATGATTCTCTTCCATTGGGCAAAAAAGCATGGGAAACAGATATTTCACAGTATTTATTCAGATATACAGCTCGTCCACTTCAATTCCCAATGGAGATGAAGGAAAATCATACGTTGCTTGGGAACTATCAGGACTTCTTCCTTCGTTCCGGTGGAAAATTGATTCACGGATATTTAAACAATTCCGGTTTACAAGTCTGGAAAGAAAACGACAATCCAAGCTTAAACTACTACACCAATACTCGTTCGAACGTTCACACAGGGAGCTTGAGAATGACGAGTGGGACGTTGGTCGGCACCGATAAGATTCTGACAACCTTTAAAGAGAGCTATCAAGGCGTCACAAATGGTATTGCCATCTTTGATAAGGAAGATTTGTTAGAGGATAATTCCGTCATGAAAGAAGTCCTCCCGGTAGAGGTTCAGCCATTACCTGTTGCACTAGGTGCTTCTCCAACCCTTTCTTTCTCTGGAGACGGTTTTATGGCTGTGACTGCCGTAAGAACTTCAAATAATAAAACGTATACTCAAGCCTTTATCAGCAAGGACGAGGGGAAAACGTGGGAAGCTTCAAATGAAGTGGAAGGTCGGGTCGCAGATGTCGTCGTCACGGAAGATGGTAAGATTGTTCTTTTCGGTGACACACAATGGGCATCAGGACAACCATTCATCTCTGTTTCAGAAGATGGTGGAAAAACGTTTGAAAATGTAACAGATATTCAAACTATCGGTAAGACCTTTGAACACACTAACCGCAGTGGAAAACATGACGTGGCGTATCGAGATGGTGTCTACATTTGGAATAATGTAAAACCGTATCGTTCGACTGACCTTGTCAATTGGACACCTATTGTCGCAACCGGAAGCATTGATGGCTCTCCAAATAAAAATGATGTCAAATACGACCCGGTCAAGGATGCATTCATTTTAATTGGTCAAAACTATATTGGTCTTTCAAAAGATGGAGAAAAATGGCGTGAGCTGTTGGTTCATAACCACAAATTGTTTGAAAATGGTGGTTCCAGCAAATATGCATACAGCCTCTTGAATCTGACGATTACGTCCGATTACCTTTCAGATATTGAAATTCCAAAGCACGACTGGCAAAACAAAACACCAGATGTGCCGGAAGTAAAAGATGAGTCTGCTCCAACGGCAAGTGTATCGATTGGTTCTGATGACTGGACAAACCGTCATGCGACCATTGAGGTGTCTGGCATTGAAGATGAAGGCGAAGGATTCGACTATATGGTTCTTCCGGATGGGACGATTTCAAAAGAGCAAGGCATCAGCTTCATTGTGACAGAGAATGGTTCCTATTCATTCAAGCTTTATGACAAAGCTGGGAATATGCAAGAGTATATCATGGACGTTAAGACCATTGATAAGACTCCGGCTAGGGTCGAAGTCACACCATCGACAGCTGATTGGACAAAAAATGGCGTAAGCTTGAGTGTAACAGCTTCTGATACCCAATCAGGGATTTCTTATATTGAACTGCCAAATGGTGAAAAGGTTGAAGCTGAAAAAGCTGAGTACGAGGTCTCTCAAAACGGAGAGTACACGTTTAAAGCGGTCGATAAAGCCGGAAACGAGCTTGAATACCGTTACGAAGTAAACAACATTGATAATACTCCAGCAACTGCTGTCGTTGAATCAGATATTACTTCTCCAACAAAAGAAGATGTTGTCCTATCCATCAAAGCGAGCGATGAGGAATCGGGTGTAGCTTCTATCACATTACCATCTGGTGAAATCGTAGAGGGAGATATGGCAGAGGTGAAAGCAACTGAAAATGGTGTGTACACCTTTATCGTAAAAGATAAAGCCGGTAACGAATCCACGTTCACGCATGAAGTCAAGAATATTGACCGTGAACCAGGTGAGACGACACTCACAAACCTGACATCCGGATGGACAAATGAATTCTCTGCTATTGAAGTTCAAGCAAGTGATAAGGGTTCTGGCGTTGACTATATCGTGACACCTGATGGTGATAAAGTAGAAGCGGATAAATTCGTCTTTGAAGCATCTGATAACGGTGTATACACGTTCACAACAGTCGATAAGGCTGGGAATGAATGGACTGAAAGTATTTCAGTGACAAACATTGACCGAACGGTTGGAACAGCTAAAGTAACGCCATCTACAACCAAATCGACAAATGCGAAGTTTGGTGTAACGCTCTCCATTGAGGCAAAAGACGCCCAATCTGGAGTGGAGTTCATCATCCTTCCGAACGGTGTGGTCATTTCGGGTGACACAGCGAACTATCACGTACACGCAAATGGCGAATACACATTTGTTGTACTCGACCGTGCCGGAAATGCATGGACAGTTACACAAGAAGTCAACAACCTTAAGGGGAATGCTTACCGTGCAAAACAAGACCCAACTGGAGAAGTTATCTATCTCCCGAATGGTAAGGTTTGGAAAGGTAAAGCACCAACTCCGCCAAAAGGATTGATTGGACGATAAGAGAGAGTCGCTTCGGCGGCTCTTTTTATTTTAGGCTCGAACATGCTCGACACCCCTAAAGAAGACGTGTAGTTGAAGAACTTGTTATAGTTATAAAGCTTAATCAAACAAAGAAAACAAACAAACATTGATAAAAAACTTTAATTTATTATATTGAAAAAAATTTAAGGAGTGATGTGAATGAAGAAGAAACAAATGATGTTAGCGACTGCAACGGTACCGATGCTTGCGACAGGTCTTGTCCTTCCATTAGGACAAGAAAGTGTGGTGCAAAAGGTGCAAGCAGAAGAGGCGAGCCCATCTGTGCAAAGTGAAAACTATGTAGATGGAGAGTCTTTCTGGCAGGATAAATACAACCCATGGCATGTCGCATTTACAGGATTAAATCAAAACGTTGAACTTGTCGATGCGTATTACGATGGAGAAAAAATGAATGAAGATAAACGTCAGTCGAAGACAGGGATTCCTTTTAAAAAGCTGAAAACAGAGTCAGGTAAAATCTTTGCTTATGGATTGAAACAGGATGCTTTAGAAGGTGTCTTTAATCAGGAAACAGGATTAGTAGAGAAATTTCCTACGGTTGAGAAGCACCCGTTTGGCTTTTTAAACACTGTTTATTATTCAGACCCTGCTACAAACCGACACCGTTATAACGCCATTAATCAAATGGCAGAAATCAATGGAGTGTTAATCGCAACGACAGGAACACCTGGTAGTAGTGCTCAATACTATTCGATTTCACGGGATAACGGAGAGACTTGGGAAAACATCTCTGACCAAATGAAATCGTTAGGACATTTTGAGAAAATCACATTAACTGATAACAAATTGACGGCTCAACGTGTAGCGGGTGGAAAAACCATCATGTCTGAATCGACTGACGGATTGAGCTGGACAGATAAATATGCGATTTCTTCACCTTATATGGGTTTTGACATCCATGAAACAGACAGCCGGATTGTTGCATTTATCAACAGTACCGTCTACATTTCAGAAGATGGTGGAAGTACGTTCTCTCAACAAGCCTTGCCTACTGGAGCCGCTAAGCCTGTTTATATGGATGGTAAGTTTGTAACATTTGTACAAGATGACATTCTCTACAGTGAGGATGCGAAAAACTGGGAAAAGGCAACTGAGTCAGCGTTGGATGTCCGAAAAATCTATGCAGACCCGATTGGCAAACGATTCATTGCGTTATCGAAAGGATATGTTTCGATTTCAGAGGATGCCAATACATGGACTTCACTTGATATGAACTTACCATTCGAAGTAACAGACATTGTTTTTGATGATGAATTACGTCAGAACAAAATTGTAGAAAATAAACAGCCCCTTGTTACGCCAAACGATTCTCTTCCACTTGGCAAAAAAGCATGGGAAACGGATATCTCTCACTATTTGTTCAAATACTCTCCTCGACCACTTCAATTCCCAATGGAGATGAAGAAAAACCATACGTTGATTGGGAACCCAGATGATTTCTTTCTCCGTACCGGAGGAAAATTGATTAATGGATATTTAAACAACTCGGGATTACAGGTGTGGAAGGAAAATGATAATCCAAGCTTAAACTACTACACCAATACTCGCACAAATATTCACACAGGAAATTTAAAAATGACCAGTGGGACGTTGGTCGGCACTGACAAGATTCTCACAACCTTTAAAGAGAGTTATCAAGGTGTGACAAATGGTATTGCGATTTTCAATAAGGAAGACTTACTGGAAGATAGTCCTGTGCAGAAAGAAGTCCTTCCTGTAGAAATTCAAGCATTGCCTGTTGCACCAGGTGCCTCTCCTACCCTTTCCTTCTCTGGGGACGGCTTTATGGGGGTAACAGCTATAAGAACGCTTAACAACGTAACGTATACCCAAGCCTTTATCAGCAAGGATGAGGGGAAAACATGGAACGCTTCAAATGAAGTGGAAGGTCGGGTCGCAGATGTCGTCGTCACGGAAGACGGTAAGATTGTTCTTTTCGGTGATAAGAAATTCGCATCAGGGCAACCGTTTATTTCGGTATCGACAGATGATGGCGAAACATTCGAAAATGTAGCAGACATTCAAACGATTGGAAAAAGCCATGTGCATACAAACCTTAGTGGGAAACATGATGTGGCATATCGAGATGGCGTCTACATTTGGAACAATGTGAAACCATACCGTTCGACTGACCTTGTTAACTGGACGCCGGTTGTCTCAGGGGGTAGCATTAATAACTCCCCAAATAGAAACGATGTCAAATACGACCCGGTCAAAGATGCATTCGTTTTAATTGGTCAAAACTATATTGGGGTTTCAAAAGATGGAGAAAACTGGCGTGAACTATTGGTTCACAACCACAAGCTATTTGAAAATGGGAATTATAGCAAGTATTCATACAACCTCTTGAACCTAAATATTACATCGGATTCACTTTCAGATGTCGGAATTCCGAAAAACGACTGGCAAAACAATTCGCCGGACATGCCAAGCGTGCCTGAAGTAAAAGATGAGTCCGCACCAACAGCAAGTGTCGCTATCTCTTCTGAAGACTGGACAAATAGTCATGCGACCATTGAGGTGTCTGACATTAAAGATGAAGGTGAAGGGTTTGATTATATGGTTCTTCCGGATGGAACAATTTCAAAAGAACAAAACATCAGTTTCGTCGTGACCGAAAATGGTTCCTATTCGTTTAAACTCTATGACAAGGCTGGAAATATGCAGGAATACGTAATGGATGTGAGTTCAATTGACAATACTCCAGCAACGGCTATCATTGAAGTGGACGACAGTTCTGATAATAAGGATGAGGTCACGTTATCCGTAAAAGCAGAGGATGGAGAATCAGGTATTGAATCCATCACCTTGCCAAATGGAGATGTTGTTGAAGCAGAAACCGTATCATTCAAGGTCTCTAAAAATGGTCTTTACACCTTTGCAGTTCGTGATAAATCGGGTAACGTTTCGAACTTTTCTTATGAGGTGACAACCATCGAAGAGGAAACAACCATTAACCCACCTGTAACGGAACCTCCAGTGGCACCACCGGTTGACCCAACACCAAAGCCACCTGTTGAAGAGCCTGAAATCCCGACTAAGCCAACCCCTGAATCTCCTATTACTCCAACTCCAGAACCTCCAGAAAATCCAGTCGTGACACCAGAGCCAACTCCTGAAAAACCAGAAACACCAAACCCAGTAGACCCTACTGAACCACCTGAATCAGAGACGCCAGAGCCAGTGCCTGGTGAGCCAGAGTCGGACACACCGGACACACCGGATACACCGGAAGAACCTGCTGATTCTAATTCGAATGGAGATAACACAGGTGAAAAGGATGAATCAGAAAAAACGGAAGATGGTGAATTCGATATTGAAAATCCTGAAACCGGAGAAAGCAACGGTAAAACAGATTCAGATTTAGACTCAGATAGTGAAGAAGTTTCACCTGGAGATAAGAATCAATCTGAAACGGAAATTAATGAAAAAGAAAGTGATGCCTCCAAAGATTCCACAGCTCTTGGAGAAGAGGTGAAAAATGAAAGTGGAGAATTTTCAATGGATAATCAAACGGATGAGATGGATGATACATCTTCTGAAAAAGAAGATACCCTTCCACAAACCGGTGACCCAATCAATCCTATTTCCACAGGATTCGGTCTCTTATCTATTTTGGCGGGAATCTTCCTCCTCACCAAGAAAAGACTTTTCAAAAAGAAATAAAGGATGTCACAAAAAGAACCCATTTTGGGTTCTTTTTTGTACTATCAAATAGCGTTCTTATATTTTCCTCACAAAAATCTATAATAAACGGTAAACAAAAAATGGCGTGCACAATTGATACTGCACACTTTACTTTAAAGGAGGAAATGATATGAACATTTCAAAAAAAGCGTTTGTTTTATTGATGGCAATGTGTTTGATGATGACAGGATTGACGGTAGGGTATGCGAATTCTTATAAGAAACCTTCTATCAGACTCGCAGATGGAACAACTTTCTCAGGCGGTGTTATTCGAATTGACCCGTCAAAAGGTGTCTATTTGCACACAAATGACACACACCATTCTCGTGGGATTAAATCGGTTCGAATTGATTCAAAAACAGGTGGTATCCGGGTAACACGTGATAAGATGGATGCAATTATTTCCGTTTCAGCAGATGCGGACGAAACGCTTTCTGAGCGGAAAATTGTAGCGGGCATTTCAGGCGGTGGAGTAACAACGATTATTTTCTTGTATAAAGATGGTCGCAAGCTCAACTTGAACAATAAGAATGATTATAAATTGGTTGCGAGTCCTTATGCGAACCTTTGGGTTCAATGGATTAGTGAGCCTCGATAATCGCTTTTAAACCCTTCGTCTTGAAGGGTTTATCTTTTGGAATATAATGTTGAGACCATAAATAGAATGAAAAGTATTTAAAAATAGGAGTCGTAAAACGACAATTTATTTAACAGGAGGAATTTAACATGATGAAAAAATGGTTTACAGCGGTATTGGTTGGTTTGGTTTTGATTTCAGGTGGAGCAGGTGTTGGATATGCATTTTC